>JAITPS010000080.1 GCA_031289325.1 Candidatus Methanovirga meridionalis | reverse complement strand
TCAATGAAGTTTTTAATAGATGAAGTTTTTAATAGATGAAGTTTTTAATAGATGAAGTTTTTAATAGATGAAGTTTTTAATAGATGAAGTTTTTAATAGATGAAGTTTTTAATAGATGAAGTTTTTAATTTAATAGATGAAGTTTTTAATTTAATAGATGAAGTTTTTAATTTAATAGATGAAGTTTTTAATTTAATAGATGAAGTTTTTAATAAATAACTTTTTTATAAGTATAATTATTATTAAAGATAATAATTTAAAATTATTTATATTAATCAAATTATATTCATATTATTTAAAATTATAGATTTTTATAAATTAATATTTAAAATTATAGATTTTTATAAAATATTATTTAAAATTATAGATTTTTATAAATTAATATTTAAAATTATAGATTTTTATAAAATAATATTTAAAATTATAAATTTTTATAAAATATTATTTAAAATTATAGATTTTTATAAAATAATATTTAAAATTATAAATTTTTATAAATAAATATTTAAAATTATAGATTTTTATAAAGTAATATTTAAAATTATAGATTTTTATAAATTAATATTTAAAATTATAGATTTTTATAAATTAATATTTAAAATTATAGATTTTTATAAATTAATATTTAAAATTATAGATTTTTATAAATTAATATTTAAAATTATAGATTTTTACAAAGTAATATTTAAAATTAAATAATTTAATAAAAAAATTATCATTTTAGAATTTAAGAACTTTTCCATAATAAATATAATATAAATTATAAAGTATTTTTTAATATATAATTAATTTCAATAAAGTTTTTAATAAATAACTTATTTTATTCATACAAAATAATTATTAGTTTTGGAATGCTCTATTATTATATATTTATATTATAATAATGAAAAGATTAAATAATGTCAAATCCAATTTTTTGTCCTGACTGTGGAATGTTAAAAAGTAACTGTCTTTGTGGAGAATACAAATACAAGAGTAACAATAGAATTAATAGTAAACATAACAGCTCCAATAATGAAAACGGCTCATTAAGTAGAAATATAATTGATGCTGCATATTCTATTGAAGATAATTCATTATCAAAAGATAAAGTTAAAGAGTTAAAAGATGATTTCCCATACATCGATGAAGAAATAATCAAAAACTTCCCATTTGAACATCCTCGTAAAGGTCAACTTGAAATAATATCTGATATTGAAGAAGCAATTTCAGAAGGTTATAAATATATAGTCTTAGAAGCAGGGACTGGGACTGGAAAATCTGCTGTTGCCACAACACTTGCAAAAATGTATGGCTCTGCTTATATTCTTACAATGACTAAACAACTTCAATCCCAATATATGAACGAATTTGAGTTTCCTATAGTTAAAGGAAGAAATAATTTTGATTGTTTAACAGATGATTTAGATTCCACCTGTGATATTGGAACATGTAAAACTACTCCAAGTTCAAAGAAATTTTTCTGTCAGTATGGGATAAGCAAAAATCCAACATTAGATTCAAACAAAGCATTTGAAGATTCTTTTGGTGGTGGTATTTTTTTCAACTCAAATAATCATTGCCACTATTGGAATCAAAAAGCAAATGCTATTAATTCCCCTATAACATTAATAAATTATGATTATGCAGTTCTTGAGCTTAACTATGTAAAACACTTTGGAAAAAGAGATTTATTAATTTTAGATGAAGCACATAATATTGAAGATAAGTTAATGAGGATATTGGAGTTAAATCTATATAATAAACGGCTTGAAAGAGATATTAAAAAAACCTTATCCAAAGAAGCTTTATCAACTGATGATCCTCAGGATTGGATTTTAGAAATTGAAGCTATTGGCGAAGCTTATAATGAAATTTCTTTAACTGATCTTCCAATAAACAAAGTAGATAGAATTAAGACTACTATTGAAAGACTGGAACAATTAAAAGAAAATCTTGAAAAAGAACCAAATGATTGGGTTATTGATACAAGCGATGTTGGTGTTTCATTTAAACCACTTCGGGTTAATAATTATGCAAATAATTATTTATTTAAATATGGAGAGGTTTGCCTATTTTTAAGTGCTACAATACTCTCCCATAAAATGTTTGCTAAATGGTTAGGAATAAAACCAAATGAATTATACCATATTAAGGTTGATAGTCCATTTTCAGTTGATAAAAGACCAATAGAATTAAATTTAGCTGGAAAAATGTCTAAAAATAGAATAAAATATACGGCTCCTAAAACCTTAGAAATATTGGGTAAAATCTTAAAAAAACATTCAAATGATAAAGGTCTGATTCACACACATAGTTATAAGTGTCAACAATACATAACAAATAAATTTCTAAATTCAAGATTAATATCTCATAGTTCTCAAAATAGAGAAAGAATATTAGGATACTTTGAAAAAAGTGAAGAACCATTAGTTCTTGTAAGCCCATCAATGAGTGAAGGTGTGGATTTACCTTATGATAAGTGTAGATTTCAAATCATTTATAAAGTTCCATTCCCATATCTCGGAGATAAACAGGTTAATCAAAGAAGAAAAAGAGATAGACATTGGTATGCATATAAAACTATTATGACTTTAATGCAAGCTTATGGTAGAGGAATGAGAGCTGAAGATGATTTTTGTCATACTTACATTCTTGATGAAGATATTAACATGCTTTTTAAAAGTCCAATGTATAAATCATTAGTCCCTGAATTCTTTAAAGAAGCTGTTATTGAAAAAGATTGAATTTTTAGTAATTTAAGTATTACAAACTCCACCATACTTAATAATATAAATTACAAACTCCACCATATTTATAATCATTATGGAAAAGTTCTTAAATTTTAAAATGATAATTTTTTATTAAATTATAATTGTTATGATAAAGTTCTTAAATTTTAAAATGATAATTTTTTATTAAATTATAATTGTTATGATAAAGTTCTTAAATTTTAAAATGATAAATTTTTTTATTAAATTATTTAATTTTAAATATAAGTTTATAAAAATACATAATTTTAAATTTTAAATAATATAAATACAATTTTATTAATATAACTAATTACAAATTAATATCTTTTAGTAATATTCATTTTTAAAAAAATCATTTATTAAGAACTTTATCAAATCCATTGTATAAAATTTTAAATATTAATTCGTGAAAATCTATAATTTTAAATTTTAAATCATATAAATTCATTTTAATCAATATAAATCATATAAATTCATTTTAATCAATATAAATAATATAAATTCATTTTAATCAATATAAATAATATAAATTCATTTTAATTAATATAAATAATATAAATTCATTTTAATCAATATGAATAATTTTAAATTAATATTTTTTAATAATATTTATTTTTAAAAAAATTATTTATTAAGAACTTTATCAAACCCACTATAACAATATAAATTACAAATATTTATTTAAAGAGATTAAAGGTTAGTTATATGATAAATCAAACACAGCAAAGATTCAAAATAATCAATGAAGATAATATGAAAACTTTAATCCTTACAAAAGGATCTGAAAATAAACTTAATCATTTTAGATTAAAAGATATAACTTTCAATCCCAACTCTAATAGTTCACATGACGAATTTTGTGTTCATAATAGGCGTTATTTGGGTAGTAAATATAAACTTTTAGGGTTCATTCATGAGGTAAGTAGCAATATTAATAAACATGTTGAATCTGTAGCTGATATCTTTGCAGGGACTGGAATAGTTGCTGATTACTTTAATAGCATGAATAAAAAAATAATAGTAAACGATATTTTAAAATCCAATTTCTTAATATACAATGCTTTTTTCTCTGATATTAATATTAACATGGATAAACTAAATACTATCATCAAAGAGTTTAATACTGTCCAAGTAAGAGAAGAAAATTATTTTTCAAAAAATTTTGGAGGTACTTTCTTCAATAATGAAAATGCTAAAAAAATAGGATACATTAGAGAAAAAATAGAAAAAATAGAAAATTTAAGCTTCAGAGAAAAATCTATCCTAATCACAAGTCTTTTATATGCAACAGATAAAGTAGCCAATACTTGTGGACATTATGATGCTTATAGACGAAGATTAGATACTAATAATGAAATTAAATTATTGATGCCTAAACTATATTCCAATAATAATCAGAATGAAATATACAACAAAGATGCGAATGATTTAGTTAAATCAATTGATGCAGATTTGATTTATATAGACCCCCCTTACAATTCAAGACAATACGGAGATACCTATCACTTATTAGAGAATTTGGCTGAATGGAAAAAGCCTGAAGTTATTGGTGTTGCAAAAAAAATGAAAAATAGATCTAAAATCAAAAGTAAATATTGTACTATAAAAGCACCAGTAGTTTTTAAAGAGTTGATTAAAAATATCAACGCTAAATATATTTTAGTTTCATACAATAACATGGAACAGAAAGGTGTTGGAAGGTCTAATGCAAAAATAAGTTATGAAGAAATATTGAATATTTTACAAAATAAAGGAAATGTAGAAGTTTTTGATTGTAATTATAAAGCATATACCACAGGCAAAAGTAATATTTCCAACCATAAAGAATTATTATATCTTTGTAAAGTTAATTAGTGATTTTATTAACTATGTTAAAAAAAAATTATAATTATTATTTTTAAACAGATGCATAAATTCTCCTAAGTTGAAAATAAATTTTCAACAATAAGATATTTAAAAACAAATGATTGATTGCAAACATTTTTACACCACTATACTTAAAAACAAGTTAATTGTATTAAAAAATTTTTAAATCATCTAATCTTTTGTGTCATATACTTGAGCCAACCAATTTAATTATAGGATCTTACTATGAAAAAATATAAAATAGCTATTGTTGGAGGTGGTTCAGCAGGTATGATGGCAGCAATAGCTATTGGAAAAACATTAAATCATGACTTGGAAGAAATAGTTTTAATTGAAAAAACAATTTTAGGAGAAAAGCTATTATTGACTGGTGGAGGTAAATCCAATATAGCTAATAGTGAAGATATTAAAGAACAATTATTAAAGTTTAATGAAGATAAAAATTTCTTAAAACACAGCTTTTATAGTTTTACTAACAATGATTTATTAGCTATTTTTAAAAATAAAGGTTTAAAATTTAAAGAAGAAAAAAATGGAAAATATTTTCCTATTAATGGTGATGCAAATTCAGTTTTAAAAATTTTAAAAGAATATTTAAATGAATTAGAAATAGATATAAAATTAAATAGCTATGTAAAATCCATCACTAAAGAAAATAATGAATTTAATATAAAAATTAAGGATAAAAAGAGTATATCAGCTTCAAATATTATATTGGCTACTGGAGGAAAATCGTATCCTAAAACAGGTTCAACTGGCGATGGATATAAAATAGCTGAAAATTTCAGACATACAATAACAAGTATTAAACCAGGTTTAGTTCCCTTAAAAATCAATGATATTGAACTTAGAAAACTTTCTGGAATAAGCTTAGAAGATGTTGAAGTTTCATTTAAAGATGATAAAAATAAAGTAAGAGGAAATATTTTAATAAGTCATTTTGGTTTATCTGGACCAGCTATTTTAGACCTTAGTAATTTTTATAACAATAATACAGCTATTTTAATAGATTTAATACCAAATATGAGTGAAATTGAATTAAATAAAAAAATAGTAGATGATTTAAGTTCAAAAGGAAAAATTTTAGTGAAGAATTATTTAAAAATTTATCTGAAAAATAGGTTCATTGATTATTTTTTAAAGGTTATAGCTATTGATGGAGATAAAAAATTAAGTAATTTATCTAAAAAGGACAGAATAAAAATAGTGAATAATTTAAAACAATTAAAAATTAATGTTGATGGAGTTATGTCTTATGAAATAGCTATGATTACTTGTGGTGGAATTAAAACAAGTGAAATAAATCCAAAAACTATGGAATCTAAATTAGTACCAGGATTATTTTTTGCTGGAGAATTATTAGAACCATCTGGTTTAACTGGAGGATATAATCTTCAAATGGCTTTTTCAACAGGATTTTTAGCTGGAAAATCAGCAGCAAAACCTTTTAAGTAAAATATTAAATTTAAATATATAAACTAAAAATTAACGGACCTGGAGGGATTTGAACCCTCGATTTCGGGATTCGAAGTCCCGTGTCATATTCCAGACTAGACCACAGGCCCTATAAATAAAAAACTTTTTCTAAGTTTAAAAATATAAAAATTTATTCAATAACGAACTATCTTATTTTATAATTTAAGATTTTAATATTCTTTTATTATTAAAAATATTATTTAAATAGCTATTAATTTAT
Source organism: Candidatus Methanovirga meridionalis (assembly GCA_031289325.1). GTDB lineage: Archaea > Methanobacteriota > Methanobacteria > Methanobacteriales > Methanobacteriaceae > Methanovirga > Methanovirga meridionalis. Next base: position 3,082 of record JAITPS010000080.1, on the reverse strand, counting down.
AACATATCAATTATAAATAAATTATATGAATATAGTCATTATAGAAAAGCTCTTAAATTTTGAAATGATAATTTTTTTATTAAATTATTTAATTTTAAATATTATTTCATGAAAATCTATAATTTAAAACAATATAAATTTATTTTGATTAATATAATTTATTTTGATTAATATAAATAATTTAAGATTAATATTTTTTAATAATATTTATTTTTAAAAAAATTGTTTATTAAAAACTTTATCAAAACCGTTATAATAAATAAAAAAAAATTAATAATTTATTTTTATTAAACCTTTCATCTTAAAAAATATATTCTTTACAGTTTATAAATTTTTATGATAACTATAGTTTATTTTTATTAGCTATCCTTTTTTAATGTTCCTGTTATTAAAACTATCTCTTCAAAAAAAAATCTCTCACTTGCTGTTATTTCAACAACAAAGCCTATTTTTTCCAACTTATTTATAGTTTCTTGAATCTTAGAAAGTGAAGATTGAATCATCTGAACTCTTCCCCCATATTTTAAGTGATTTTTCACTTGATTTAAGAAAGGATTTATAGTTTTCATTCCATCTATTCCACCATCAAATGCATAATTTAAATTATCTTCTAAAATATCAGTTTTATCAGTCGGTAGATATGGAGGGTTAAATAGAATTAAGTCAAATTTCTTATTTTTCACTGGTTGGAAAAGATTACCAAAGCATAAGCTTATGTTTTCTATCTTATTTATTTTAATATTTTTTTCTGCTAATTTTAATGCATCATAATTAATATCTGTTGCTATTACTGATTTAGCTAAAGTTGATGCACTAATAGCTATAATTCCTGAACCTGTTCCAATGTCCAATACTTCATCACCTTTTTCAATTATAAGATTTTCAGATAGTAGATAGCTATCATCGGATGGTTCATACACCTTAGTATTTGTTTCTATTTTAAAATTCCCAAATTTCATTTTATCAAAGATTGTTTTTATAAATTTTAAGCTTTAAATATATTCAATAATAATGACTTGTAAATATTCATAGTTATGTTTGATATTTCATTATATTCATTTTGGAAAAGTTCTTAAATTTTGAATGATAAATTTTTTTACTAAATTATTTAATTTTAGATATTAATTTATAAAAATCTATAATTTTAAATTTTAAATAATATAAATATATTTTAATTAATATAACTAATTTTAAACAAATGTATTTTAATAATACTCATTTTTAAAAAAATTATTTATTAAAAACTTTATCGAATATATAAAGTAAAAGTCAAAAAATTGTTTTTAAAAATCCCGAAAAATGAAAATTTACACCCCCTCTTTACAGTGCCAATATTTTTAAAAAAATAATATTTACACTTGAAATTTACCTCTAATTAATATTTTGAAAAATTATTTTAAAAAGGATTTCAATTGTTTAGAAAGAGTAAAAATATCATTTGGAGTTGTTTTAATCACTCTTTGGTTTAAAAGATTATTAACTTCATTATCACTGGATATTTCATCTAAAAACTTATGAACCTCTTTTTTATTATTGTGACCAAGTATTATTCTTGAGTCTATTAATGAATTCATGACTTTCTTATTCTTATGCTGAAAAATCGCCTTTGAGATTTGACTATACTCTTTTTCATATCTTTTAAATTCTTCATTAAACAATGGACTTAACTTAATTACTGATGATTGGACTTTTGGTTGTGGAAAAAATGAATTTGGAGATAGATCATCTAAAAATTCTATGTTTGCTTTAAAGTGTAACATTGCTGTTAATCTTGAATAATCTTTAGTATTTACTTTTCCAATCATTCGAATTGCAAATTCCTTTTGATAGGTTAGAATAGCTAAGTCGAAATCATATTTTAGTAGTTTAAATGTAATTGGTGATGAAATTTGATAAGGTAGATTTGATACTATTTTATTGAACTTTGGAAAATCTACCTTTAAAGCATCCTTATTAATAAGTTCTATATTATTAAATCCTATCTCCTTAACCCTTTTACTAAGAATATTAAATATTTTTGTGTCTTGCTCAATTGCTATTAACTTTTTAACTTTTTCAGCTATTTTTAAACTTAAAGTTCCTATCCCCGAACCTATTTCAAGAACTTCATCATTTTTATTTAATTGAGCAAAATTAAGGATTTTTTTTCTCTTAAAATCATCTATTAGATAATTTTGACCTAAACTTCTTTTTAAAGATAGATTATTTTCTTTTAGAATATTCTTTGTCTCATCGAATAAAGAGATATTGCTCATAATAATCATTTTAAAGAGTTTAAAGAATATAGTCAAAACCCAAATTTTTGGCAATTTAAAAACTTTAGTTTTTAAAGTTAGAAAAACGAAGTTTTTCTGTATTTTCAAAATTTTTTAATTTTAATAAAACATTAACTAAATAATATGTTTTTCTAATTTTTTTCTAATATCGTCTGGTATTGGTTTTGATTTTTGCTCAATGAAATCAAAATGAACACAAACAGCTTCCCCTTTGACTTTTAATTCTCCATCCTGATGAGCTTCATGCCCAATTGTAAAAGAAGAATTTCCAATTTTCAGTATGAATGTTCTTATTTCAACATCTTTACCTAAGTACATTTGTCCAACAAAATCATAGCTTGTTCTTGCCATTATAAGTTTCCATTTTTCATAACTTAAATCAAAATCAGGAGTGAAAAATTTAAAAATATCATTTCTACCAGTTTCAAACCAATCTGCTAAAATGGTATTGGTTATATGCTTTAACCCATCTACATCTCCAAATTTAGGTGTAATTTTTATCTTAAACATATTTTATCAGATAGTGTTAATCAATTATGAATAGTTGCTAAATAAATAATATAGTAGTGGAAAAAATGTTTTTAATTAATCACTTATAGTGTTATAAAAAAAGTTTGTAATTAATCATTTAGTTTAAATATCTTATTGTTGAAAATTTATTTTCAACTTAGGAGAATACATTCTCCGTTTTTAAAAAATTTAAATTAATATTAAATTAATTTTTTAAATAACAATTTTTATCTTTTTATTTTTAAAAATAATAATTATAATTTTTTTAATTAAAAATTTAATAATTATGTTTCATT
>JAITPS010000275.1 GCA_031289325.1 Candidatus Methanovirga meridionalis | reverse complement strand
AAGTATTATTTAATTTCAAGTATTATTTAATTTCAAGTATTATTTAATTTCAAGTATTATTTAATTTCAAGTATTATTTAATTTCAAGTATTATTTAATTTCAAGTATTATTTAATTTTAAATATTAGTTCATGAAAATCTATAATTTTAAATTTTAAATAATATAAATTTATCTTAATTAATATAAATAATTTTAAATTAATATTTTTTAATAATATCTATTTTTAAAAAAAGTTATTCATTAAGAGCTTTATCAAAATCGCTTTATCAAACCACATATTCTAATTTTCAAAATTATTTAATAAATTTTATTAATTTATAATTAAATAGTTTATTTTATTTATTTTTTAAAAGTAATTTTAAAAGTAATTAATATTAATTTTAAACAATATTAATATATTTTAATTAATATAACTGATTTTAAATTACTATCTTTTAATAATATTTAATTTTAAAAAAGCTATTTATTAAAAACTTCATAAAATCCACATATATAAATTTATATTTTAAAATAAACTTTTTTTATAACTAAAACTAATATAAAAATATATGGATCTTAAATATCATAATATTAATATGGATACATGCAACCGAAACATTACCTATTGATGTATATAAAAATCTTAAATGTCATAATATTGATATGGATAGTTAATCCAGTAATAAAATTTTAATTGAGGTTTTAAAATGAAAATATTGATCGATGGAAAATATTATCAAAAAGATGAAAAAATAGATATTATAAATCCATACAATCAAAAAATTATTGATGATGTTCCTAAATGTGATAAAAATGATGTTGAAAAAGCCATTAAATATGGGAAAAAATCACAAAAAATATTAAATGAATGGTCAGCATATAAAGTATCAAATGGATTGTATTCTGCTTATGAAGATTTGAGAAAAGAAAAAAAGAAAATAGCTAAAACAATTACTGAGGAAACTGGTAAACCAATTAAAGATTCTATTGTGGAAATGGAAAGATCCATTGAAACATTAAAATTATCGGCTGAAGAAGCAAAAAGAATTTATGGTGAAGCCATTCCATTGGATGCTGGTTTAGGAGGAAAAGGATTTTTTGCATTCACACAAAAATTACCTTTAGGCCTTGTAGTGGCAATTACTCCATTTAATTATCCTGTTAATTTAGCTATTCATAAAGTGGCTCCAGCAATAGCTGCAAAAAATTCAGTAATTTTAAAACCATCCATTAAAGCACCGATTTCAGCACTTAGATTATGTGAGATAATTGATAATTACTTTCCAAATGGCATTATAAATACTATTACAGGTTATGGTAGTGAACTTGGAGATGAATTAATACTAAATCCTAATGTAGATAAAATCACATTCACTGGAAGTGTTCCAGTTGGTGTTATGATTAAAAATAAGGCTGGGATGAAAAAAGTTAGTTTGGAACTTGGAGGTAATGACCCATTATTAGTGCTTAAAGATGCAAACATTGAAAAAGCTGTTAAAAGTGCTACTATTGGTTCTTATCTTTATTCTGGACAAGTTTGCATGGGAGTTAAAAGAATTATTGTGGATAATGAAATAGCTGATGATTTTTTAGAATTGTTTGTCAAAGAAACTAAAAAATTAAAATTAGGTGATCCATCAAATATAAAAACAGATATTGGTCCATTAATTGATGAGAAAGCAGCTAAAATAGTTGAAAAATCAGTGGATAGTGCTATTAAACATGGTGCAATATTAATACATGGTGGTAAAAGAAAAGGAAATTTTTTCCAACCAACAATTTTAGATAATTTAAATGAAAACATGGAGGTTATTGTTAATGAAACTTTTGGACCAATTTCTCCAATTATAAGAATTGATGGTGTGGATGAAGCTATTAAAATAGCTAATAACAGTGATTATGGTCTTCAAGCTGGAGTTTTCACAGAAAACATTGCTGATGCTTTAAAATGTGCAAATGAAATTGAAGCAGGAGCAGTTTTCATAAATAAACAATCCACATTTAGAACCGATAACATGCCCTTTGGTGGATTCAAATTAAGTGGTGTTGGAAAAGAAGGAGTTAAATATGCTGTTGAGGATATGGTAAAAACAAAGTTAATAGGTCTTAATTTAAGATGATAGTTACGATATAATTAAATAATTAACATTGTAACTTGAATTATTTATTTAAAAAGTTCTCAACTAAAACTCTTGTTCCATTCAATGATTCAATTGGAATACCTTTAGGCATGGAATCTAATTCACCCTTAACTTCTTTTAAAATGTTTGAGCCATCACCTAAAAACATTCCTTCACTCACTATTCCAAGAAAATTAACTGGAGCTAAAATAGCTATTCCAACATGATCTCTTTCTTTAACATTTAAATCATTGGTAATAACCTTAATAGCATGCTTACCAATATTTACATTACAAACCATTAAATTATCCCCATGTTTGCTGATACTCATTATCTCTCCAACAACAATATCCACTCCAACTATTGGATCAGAAATTGGACCTAATTCTATTCTTTTTTTTAAATTTGAAATTGTTCTAATAAAAAATTTAACTTTTGCAATATTTTCTTCTACTTTTTCTCTTTCATCCTTAGGGGTCTTATCCAAAAATTTATTAGCCCAATCATCACCACCTAAATATTTAACAATTTCATTTATTTTTTCTTTTAAAGAACTTATCTCTGGTGTATTTGCTAAATCTTCAGGTTCTAAATAAGAATATGCTAAAGATTGAAAATCACTATTCATATCCTCTGCAATATCGATAGCTACTCTCTTATTCCAATGTCCTCTAAAACTTCCACTTTTCACTGTTCTCACATATAATTCTTTTGATTTTTGAGCTACTAATAGCCTATAATCCTTTGTTGTATCCCACATTTTATCACTTCAAACTATTTTATTTTATTTTATTTTGTAATTATATACACTATTAGATTTCTTATATAATATATGAATTAATGTATTCTTACTATTCTTTGTTTGTTGTCAAAATCATCATCAAAACTGAGTATCATAAATTGATAATTCTTTCATGAATTCAATATTAAGCAAGAATCAAATTTTTGGCATTTATCAAATTTTTGGCATTTTATAAACCTTAGTTTTTAAAGTTAGAAAAACGAAGTTTTTATGTATTTTTAAAACTTTTTAATTTTAATAAAACTTTTTAATTTTACTAAAACTTTTTAATTTTACTAAAATATTTTAATTTTTAAAATTATTTTTTATATTTTTATTATAATCCTTATGAAAAAGCTCTTAAAGTTTGAAATGATAATTTTTTTTATTAAATTATTTAATTTTAAATATCATTTTATAAGAATCCATAATTTTAAATTTTAAATAATATAAATATAATTTAATTAATATAAATAAATTTTAAATAATATTAATATAATTTAATTAATATAAATAAATTTTAATTAATATAAATAAATTTTAATTAATATAAATATAATTTGATTATAGTGTATGAAATAATGTTTTTAGCTAATGAAGTTTTTAAAAATGAAGCATAAGTATTAAATTTTTAATTAACAAAATTATAATTATTATTTTTAAAAATAAAAAAATAAAAATTACTATTTAAAAAATTAATTTAATATTAATTTGAAATTTTTAAAAATAAGATGTTTAAAATAAATGATTAATTACAAACATTTTTTATAACAATATAATATAAATATAATTTGATTAATATAAATATAATTTGATTAATATAAATTTTATTAAATTTGTAATGTATTTTGTGTTGAGTCTTAATTTATAATTTATTTTGGAAAATCATGATAATTGAAACTTTATCAAAAGAACTTAATATTAAAAAATGGCAAAGTGAAGTAGCTATTAGTTTAATCGAACAAGGTAATACAATACCTTTTATATCAAGATATAGAAAAGAAATTACTGGGTCTCTTGATGATGAAACACTTAGAAAATTTAGTGAAAGGTTAAACTATCTTAGAAATCTTGAAGAAAAAAAGAAACAGGTTCTATTAAGCATATCTGAACAAGGAAAATTAAGTCCTGAAATTAAAAAAGATATTGAGGAATCTAAAACATTGGTTAGAGTGGATGATATATATAGACCATTTAGACCTAAAAGAAGGACAAGAGCTACAATAGCTAAAGAAAAGGGTCTTGAGGGTCTTGCTCAAACAATGCTTTCTCAAGAAATAGAAGATGATCTTGAAAAAATAGCTAAGAAGTATTTGTCTAAAGAACTTAATGTGAATACAGTTCAAGAAGCTATTGAAGGTGCTCAAGATATATTGGCTGAAATTATTTCTGAAAACCCTGATTTTAGAGAAAGTATTAGAAGATATACCTATTTTAACAGTAATATTGAAGTAAAAGCTAAGGATGAAAATGTATCCTCCCAATATGAGATGTATTACAGTTATGTTGAAAAAATTTCTCAAATTAAAAATCATCGTATTTTAGCTATTAACAGAGGAGTTAAGGAAAAAATTCTTAAATCTAAAATAGTTCCTCCAATTGATAAAATTATCACATATTTAAATCAAAGAGTTCTCATTGATAAATCTAAAAATAAAAAGAATGGGAATAAAAAGAATGAGAATAAAAAGAATGAAAATAGTCTTAAAACTGGTGTTAATACTGTTTTAAATAGTAAAAATAGTAACAATAATAGTATAACCAATGAATTTAATAATAAAGAATATAATCCTTTTACAAAAAATTATATTACAAAATCAGTTTTAGATTCTTATAAACGTCTTATAGCTCCTTCAATTGAAAGAGAAATAATGAGTCATTTGATTGAGAAAGCTGAAGATAAATCAATAGAAGTTTTTTCTGTAAATTTAGAAGCTCTTTTACTTGAAAGTCCTATATTAAATAAAGTAGTTTTAGGATGGGATCCAGGATTTCGTACAGGATGTAAAATAGCTGTTATAAATGAATTTGGGGAAGTTTTGAAAACAACTGTTGTATTTCCAACTGAACCTAATAATAAAGTACTTGAAACTAAAAAGATTGTTTTAGATTTAATCAAAGAATTTAACATTGATATAATAGCTTTAGGTAATGGAACAGCTTCAAGAGAATCCGAACAAATAATTGTTGATATAATTAAAGGAACTGATGTAAAATATGCAATAGTAAATGAAGCAGGAGCATCAGTTTATTCAGCAAGCAAATTAGCCACATTTGAATTTCCAGATTTTGATGTTGGGGAAAGAAGTGCCATATCAATTGCTCGTAGATTACAAGATCCATTAGCTGAACTTGTTAAAATAGATCCTAAATCTATTGGTGTTGGTCAGTATCAACATGATATGAATCAAAAAAAGCTTAATAATTCTCTTAAGAGTGTAGTTGAGAAAGTAGTAAATAATGTGGGTGTTGATTTAAATACAGCATCCTTTTCACTCCTTACCTATGTTTCAGGTCTTAATGAAGGATTAGCTAAAAATATAGTTAAGTATAGGTTGGAAAATGGAGTATTTACAAATCGTGCAGATTTATTAAATGTTAATAAATTAGGTTCTAAAACTTATGAACAATGTGTTGGATTTTTAAAGGTTTATAATTCTGATAATTCTTTGGATATAACCACTATACATCCAGAATCCTATAATGTCACTAAAAAACTTCTTAAAAAGCTTGAAATAAATATTAATGATATAGGTTCTAACAATTTATCTTTTGATGAGATAAATTTTGAAAAATTGTCAGCAGAATTGGATGTTGGAGAAATTACTCTCAAAGATATAGTTAATGAACTTAAAAAACCAGGAAGAGATCCAAGAGAAGAGATGCACCAACCAATTCTTAGAAATGATACTTTAAGTATTGAAGATCTTGAAGAAGGAATGATATTACAAGGTACTGTAAGAAATGTTGTGGATTTTGGAGCCTTTGTAGATATTGGGGTTCATCAAGATGGATTGGTTCATATTTCCCAATTAGTTGAAAATAAGTTTGTTAAACATCCTTTAGACATTGTAAATGTTGAAGATATTGTTAATGTTAAAGTTTTAGATGTGGATAGTGAAAAAAAGAGAATTCAGTTATCCATGATAATTTAAGACTTTTAGCTTTGAATACTCTTTTGTTTTTGATAATTTCATTTTAAGAATCAATTTTTTTAAATTTAATTTTTTTAAATTTAATTTTTTTAAATTTAATTTTTTTAAATTTAATTTTTTTAAATTTAATTTTTTTAAATTTAATTTTTTTAAGTTCAATTTTTTTAAATTTAATTTTTTTAAATTTAATTTTTTTAAATTTAATTTTTTTAAGTTTAATTTTTTTAAGTTCAATTTTTTTAAGTTCAATTTTTTTAAAACAAAAATTATTATTTTTAAAAAATAAATAAAATAAACTGTTTAATTATAAATTAATAAAATATATTATATAATTTTAAAAATTAATAAAAATTAATAAAAATTAATAAAAATTAATAAAAATTAATAAAAATTAATAAAAATTAATAAAAATTAATAAAAATTAATAAAAATTAATAAAAATTAATAAAAAT
>JAITPS010000143.1 GCA_031289325.1 Candidatus Methanovirga meridionalis | reverse complement strand
ATATTAATTTATAATTATTTATATTAATTTATAATTATTTATATTAATTTATAATTATTTATATTAATTTATAATTATTTATATTAATTTATAATTATTTATGTTGATTAAAATATATTTATAATATTTAAAATTTAAAATTATATATTTTTATAAAGTGATGTTTAAAATTAAGTAATTTAGTAAAAAATTTATCATTCTAAAATTTAAGAACTTTTTCATAATAACTATAATATTTTTGTTTATATTTCTTAAAATTGATATAGTGGTTTTGATAATGTTATTAGTAAATAACTTTTTTTAAAATTAAATATTATTAAAAAATATTAATTTATAATTATTTATATTAATTTATAATTATTTATATTAATTTATAATTATTTATATTAATTTATAATTATTTATATTAATTTATAATTATTTATATTAATTTAAAATTATTTATATTAATTTAAAATTATTTATATTAATTTAAAATTATGGATTTTTATAAATTAATATTTGAAATTAAGTAATTTAATAAAAAAATTATTATTCTAAAATTTAAGAACCATTTCATAATAACTATAACTTAATTAATGATCTGGATAAAATTATTTACTTTTTTATAAAACTATAGTGATGGAAAAATGTTTTTAATTAATCGTTTACTTTTAAATTTAGCAATTTCAGCTGGAAAGATTAGTTTCATTATTTTACAAATTATAGGGAGAACAGGAACAGCAATGCCTGGAAAAATAGCTATTAAAATTTTTCCAGATATTTTAAAAGAGGTAAGTAAAAGATGTGATAAAACAATTGTTATTACAGGTACAAATGGAAAAACTACTACAAATAATTTAACAAATCATATTCTCGGTGGAAAATATGATAATTTAGTTTCTAATCTCAAAGGAGCTAATATGATCCAAGGAGTAGTAACCTCATTCGTTGTAAATAATAAAAATTCTTATGATTATGGAATATTTGAAGTAGATGAAGGGTCTATTCCTAAAATAATCCATTTTTTCTCTCCTGATTATGTTATATTAACAAATTTCTTTAGAGATCAACTTGATAGATATGGTGAGGTTGAACATGTGATAGATTTAGTCTATGATACTCTAAAAACAATTGATTCTACTTTAATTTTAAATGCTGATGATCCTTCAACCATTCAATTTAACAAGTTACATAATAAAAAAATATATTATGGATTTAATAAAAATCAGTTTTCTAAAATTGATTGTAGTGTAACTGAATCTATATTCTGTAAAAATTGTGATCATCGCTTAAGTTACAAATTTATAAGTTATGGTAATGTTGGAGATTATTATTGTGATAATTGTGGTTTTAAACGACCAAAAATAGATTATTGTGCTGATTCCATTGTTATTAAAGATAATAGCTATGAATTTCTACTAAAAATTAACAATTGTGATGAAAATAATCATAATGATGATAATAATAATATAAATGATAATATTAATGATTTAAACAGCGAATATAAGTTTATATTTCGATATATGGGAATATATAACATTTATAACTGTTTAGCAGCTATTTCTCTATGTTTGCATGAAAATTTTGATATTTCGTATGTTAAAAATCAAGTTGAGAATTTTGATTATAGATTAGGAAGGATGGAAACTATAAAATTCCCAAATAAAGATGTTGTTTTGGTTCTTTCAAAAAATCCCATTGGATTAAGTGAAGTTTTTAATAGCTTTTCTTATGATGAAGAACCAAAATCAATCATGTTTTTAATTAATGATACTCCTGCTGATGGGAGAGATATATCCTGGATTTGGGATGCAGATTTTGAACAGGTGAATAATATAAAAAATATTAATTATTTTTATTGTTCGGGAACAAGAGCAGATGAAGCAGTTTTAAGATTGAAATATAGTAATTTCAATACAGATAAAATAAAAAAATATGTTTCAAAAGAAGTGAGTGATGTTAAAGTACCTATAAGAGATATATTAGATGAAGATGCGAAATCTTACATTATTGGAACTTTTACAGCTGTTCCCATAGTAAGAAAAGTTTTACTAAAAGAACAATCAAAATATAAGAATATAAAAAAATAAAACATTACAATGATCAGTAAAAATTTGAAGTAATCAATACAAAATTAGTACAAAGTAATAATTTATCAAGTACAAAGGCACAATATGAAACTTGAAGTAGTCAATATGTATCCTGATATTCTAAATACCTATGGGGATATGGGGAATCTGATATGTATCAAAAAGAGATGTGAATGGAGAGGAATCAACATCAATATCAAAAATTTTACAATTGATAAAGAAATTGATCTTGAAGATTCTGACATGATTTTAATTGGGGGAGGATCTGATAAAGGACAATATATTATTTCAAATCATATTCTCAACCAAAGAAATTCTTTAGAAAGCTTTATTGAAGATGAAAAACCAGTATTAGCTATTTGTGCCAGCTATCAGATTTTTGGTGATTACTATATTAATCCGCATGACGAAAAGATTCCTTGTCTTGAAATCTTTGAGATGGAAACCATAAGTAAAAAAGAAAGACTTGTAGGGGACATTCTGATTTCTAATAATCTAAAATTAGACTCATTATTAGTTCAAAAATATAAACATGATTTAAATAATATTGTTGGGTTTGAAAATCATGGGGGAAGAACTTATCATAAATATGGTTCATTAGGGAATGTTAAAGTAGGTTTTGGAAATAATGGTGAAGATGGAAAAGAGGGTATGATTTATAAAAACTTCATTGGCAGCTATTTACATGGTCCTATTTTACCTAAAAATCCACATATTGCTGATTATATAATATTCAATGCCCTTAAAAACAAGTACGATATTGATCATCTAAATGAAAATATCCTAAATTTAAATGAAATTGATGATTCTATTGAAATAAATGCTCATGATGAGAATATACATCTTGTGAAAAATCATGATTAAACAATCTACTCTCTAAGAGAATATTAATTAAAACTTCATCTTTTGTAGTTTTGATAAAGTTCTTAATAAATAACTTTTTTAAAAATAATTATTATTAAAAAATATTAATTTAAAATTATTTATATTAATCAAAATTTACTTATATTATTTAAAATTTACTTACATTATTTAAAATTTATTTATATTATTTAAAATTTATTTATATTATTTAAAATTTATTTATATTATTTAAAATTTATTTATATTATTTAAAATTTATTTATATTATTTAAAATTTATTTATATTATTTAAAATTT
>JAITPS010000225.1 GCA_031289325.1 Candidatus Methanovirga meridionalis | reverse complement strand
AATTTTTTAATTTAATTTTTTAATTTAATTTTTTAATTTAATTTTTTAATTTAATTTTTTAATTTAATTTTTTAATTTAATTTTTTAATTTAATTTTTTAATTTAAATTTCTTATTCTTAAGGAATAAATGAAATATAACATTTATATTTTAAATTAATAAAAATATAAAGAATAATTTTAAAAATTAAGATATTTTAGTAAAATTAAAAAATTTTGAAAATATGGAAAAACAAAGATTTGTTATAAAAGATAACTTAAATATCAAAGATTTTTCGTTTCTAAGTTAAAACTAAAGTTTTTAAAATATTAAAATTGATTTTTGACTATATTTATCTTTTAAATTTAATTTAAAGAAATAAAAATTTTGACTGTGAATATTTAATTGATTGCGAATATTTAATTGAATTTTATAGTATGTTAATTTAAAATTGTTTATATTTATTAAAAATATTTAAGCTGTTTAAAATTAATTTAATTAGTTAACCCCTGAAATTTAATCTGGAACTTAGAAATTTGATAAAAATAATATGATGGAAGAATACAAATTAGATTACTCTAATTCACGTAAAAATTCTCCTGTTCCTTTAGATTTTTCAATGATCTTAATAGCTTTTTGAGTAGAATCTTTTAAAATCTTTTCAGCACCTATATAATCAGAAGATTTGACTGTTATCATATATCTTGGAGACCCAATAATTTTTACTTGAGTATCATCGCTTTCAATAGCTTTAAGAGATTTTCTAATAATTTCAACACCATTAGGTGCATAAGTTTGCAAATCAAGATATCCTGTTATTTGAACTTCTGGAGGACTTATGTTATTAGCAGCTATCTCTGCAATAGCTTTTGCCCAATCTTCACTAATTCCTTCATCTATAAGAACAGATGCTCCTTCTTCTGCAGAACTTTCAAATGCACCATAAATATCCCCAAAAATATCCATAAGTTCATATCCTACTTCTTCATAAGCAACATTTAAATTTTTATCTAAACTTTTAGCAGCTAATTCTAAAAATTTTTCTGCTTTCTGTTCTATTTTCCATTGTTGAATTTTTTTTGTTCTTTGATCTTCTCTTATTCTTTTTAGAGAACCATCCACATGCCCTTTTTTTGGGGTTACTCGTAATACATGTGCCACAATTTTTTGATTTTCACGAACATAATCTCTGATATTTTTAACCCATCCTGCTGAAACTTCAGATATATGGATAAATGTTTCTTTATTTGGGTATTCTTCAAGTTTTGCAAATGCACCATAGTTAAAAACTTTGTATACCGTAGCTACTATAAGTTCACCTTCCTTTGGCCACTCATGACTTTTTCTTACCATTTATTCAGCCTCCTATAAATTAGTAGTAATAAAAGAATTATTTTAAAATTTGTTTTATTAATTTAAGAAATAAATTAATATGATCTTTATGAAAAAGTTCTTAAATTTTAAAATGATAATTTTTTTTATTGAATTATTTAATTATAAATATCATTTTATAAAATCCATAATTTTAAATAATATAAATTTATTTTAATCAATATAAATAATTTTAAATTAATATTTTTTAATATAAATAATTTAAAATTAATATTTTTTAATATAAATAATTTTAAATTAATATTTTTTAATATAAATAATTTTAAATTAATATTTTTTAATAACATTTATTTTTAAAAAAAGTTATTTATTAAGAACTTTATCAAACCCATTATAATATGATCTTTATGGAAAAGTTCTTAAATTTTAAAATAATAATTTTTTTGTAAATTTTAAATAATATAAATACAATTTAATTAAAATAAATAATTATAAATTAATAATATCTTTTAATAATATTTATTTTTAATAATATTTGTTTTTAATATTTGTTTTTAAAAAAATCATTTATTAAGATAAAAAAACCATTTATTAAGATAAAAAAACCATTTTATTAAGAACTTTATCAAAACAAGCATACATTAAAAAAATTGTAAAAATAGTTTTTTAATTAACAAAAGCTTATTTTATTTCTTTAATTTACCTTATTACTTCAGTGATTTTAGCCATAATTTTAGATTTTCCACCTAAAGACTTAACAATTGTTTTTCCACAAATAATGCATTTAACATTGGATGCTGCTTTGTTGAAAACAATTTGTTCATTATCGCAATCTAAACATCGAACTCTTAAAAACTGTCCTTTTCTATGTATTACCATTATATCACCTATTGAGTTATAAATTCTATTTTTCCTGTTCTAAATGATGAACCGATATGTGATTTCCCACATTCTTTACATTTTAATCTTAAATCTAACTTTTTGACGGGCTTGTTTCCTGAGGGTAGTGGTCTTGGATAACCTCTGTAACCAGCAGTGACTCTTCTAAATTGTCTTTGACCCCATTTTAATTCACTTGCTTTTCTTTTCTTTGCAATTAATACTTCATGAACCGTATGTTTCTTACAACTTGGACAATATGTTCTTCTTTCTTTTGGAATTTTCATTACATCACCAACATTTGATAAAATTTCCATATAATTATTATATCAATGAAAATAAGCTTATTTAAAGAAATAATAACTAATCTAAATAAATAAGATATTCAATAGATAAAAATATAGAATAATAATTATTTATATGCTCAAATTAATTTATAGAATAAGTTTTTAATAAATAATATTATAATATTAATGTTTTTATTTTAATTATATTTAAATGTTTGCAATAAAATTTACTAAAATTAAACAAAATATTTTACTATTTTTAAACATTGCTGTTAAAATAAG
Organism: Candidatus Methanovirga meridionalis; assembly: GCA_031289325.1. GTDB lineage: Archaea > Methanobacteriota > Methanobacteria > Methanobacteriales > Methanobacteriaceae > Methanovirga > Methanovirga meridionalis. The sequence continues at coordinate 1,928 of JAITPS010000225.1, read as the reverse complement.
AAAATTTTTAATTTATTAATCTTTTTTAATAATAGAAAATGATCTTAGAAAATGATCTTTTTTAATAATAGAAAATGATCTTTTTTAATAATAGAAAATGATTTTTGTTATAGAATTTTCTCAACTAATAAAGCCAGATGGTCTTTTTCATAAGGTTCAAGTTTTATTTTCTCTATAATTCTAAACCCTTTATTTATTAATTTTTTTTCTTCTTCTTTAAAAACTTTTTTTGGATTTTTACTAACATCAATACTACGAGCTTTAATAGTAATTAATCCATTTGCTTCTTCTTTTAAAAATAGGTTAATATTATTCATGAATATGTCGCTTTGGTTTGGTTGGGCAACATCACAATATATAAAATCTACTTTTTCAACTAAACTAATATAATTCTTTGGTTTGTTAGCATCAGCCAATATTGGAGCTATATTCGGCCTATGATCTGCTAATCTTGTTAATTTTCTCATTGTAACTGGTGAAAATTCAACAGCATATATTAAACCATCATAGACAATATCCGATATATGAGAAACCGTTGTTCCAGTTGATGCACCAAGATATAGGATTTTATGATCATTTTCAAGATTTAATTTTGACATTCCATTTAATAAGGCTCCAGCTAACTTTGATCTATAAGGATTCCAAAGCCTATATTCAGTTTCAACTTCAATATCACCTATAAGCTGATTTTCAATTATTAATTTCTCCCCATAAACTCTTAATCCTGGAGATAAATTTTTAGTAGCTATTTGCTCTTCTTTTAAATAAATTTCCATGACAATAATCCTCATTTTGATAATGTAATCAAACATTTAAAAAAAATTCTAAAATCTTTAGATTCTCTCAAAAATTAAAAATTATAATTAACTTAGTTATTATTAGAGCCGTGAAAAGAGGATGTAAATTTAAAATCTGGAATTTGGTTTTTAGAGAGAAAAAATTCGATAAACATGCCATCAAATTTTTAGCCTAATTTCTTAATTTTAAAAAATTTTCTATTTTTTAATTGTGAAAATCCATCCTCTTTTTGCAGTGCCATTAATTTTAACACAAAAAAATCTTTTAAAGCAACATCGAATAATAGTTAAATTACATTTAAATTAATTGTTTTAATTTTTAAGTATTGTAACAAATTTAAATCAAATAATACAATAAATATGTTTATTTTAAAACCTTTATTTTTTCTATTTATATTTATCTAATCCATCTTGTTCTTTTTTATATTTATATTTTTTCTATATATTTTTTCTATATATTTTTCTACTATTTTTCTACTATTTTTCTTGCTTTTCTTGTTGTTTTTTCAATTAATTTTTTCAAAGATTTTATTAAATTTTTTTATCTTCATGAAAATTTGTGACTTTAAATTTTAATTAATATAAACTTATTTTAATTAATATAAATAATTTTAGTGTAATTATTCTCTAAAATGTATATTCAAATCTTTTTTTAACTATTTTTAAGAATATGACTTTTTAAGAATATGAATTGTAGAATCTTTATTTCATGAATAAGCTTTTTAAGATGAATATTCATCGAAATATATGCTTTTTCATATCTTTAAAGTGGAAACCTTTATATACTATATTCTTACAATATAAAATATAAGGAAGTCGGAATCCTATATCCGACATTTTATTAAAAATTATTTATTTAATATTATATATCTTTTAATTAACTTATTTAATAAAATCAAGTTTTAAAATCAATTTTATTTTATATAATTACATTTAGTAGTTTAATTTTAATTTAAAATAAATAAATTTGATAATCAATGAATTTAATCTAATTAATTAATTTAATAGAACCATTAATTTATTTTAATTTATTTTAATTTATTTTAATTTATTTTAATTTATTTTAATTTATTTTAATTTATTTTAATTTATTTTAATTTATTTTAATTTATTTTAATTTATTTTAATTTA
>JAITPS010000180.1 GCA_031289325.1 Candidatus Methanovirga meridionalis | reverse complement strand
TTTATAAAATTGATTTATTTTTATAAAATATTATATTCCTTATGGTTAAGTTCTTAAATTTTAAATAATAAATTCTTTAATTATAAATTCTTTAATTATAAATTCTTTAATTATAAATACTTTAATTATAAATTCTTTAATTATAAATTCTTTAATTATAAATTCTTTAATTATAAATTCTTTAATTATAAATTCTTTAATTATAAATTCTTAAATTATAAATTCTTAAATTATAAATTCTTAAATTATAAATTCTTAAATTATAAATTCTTAAATTATAAATTCTTTAATTTTAAATATTACCTTATAAAAATCTATAATTTTAAATTTTAAATAATATGAATATATTTTGGATAATATAAACAATTTTAAATTAATATTTTTTAATAATATTTATTTTTAAAAAAATTATTTACTAAGAACCTTATTGAATACATTATATATTCCTTCCCTTAACATTTGTAACATATTACTCCTCTGAATAACATGTATAAAACCTTTGGATTTTCTTAAAATTGAAATTTAACTATTTAAAAACTGATTTTGAATAATCTTAGCTATGTTAAAAAAGTTTGGTAAATTACTATATTCTTCTAATTAAAATGTATAAATCCATTATCCATTTAATTTCTATTTCTTTTTGAATTTAAAATATTTAACTCATCTTGCATAGCTCTTCTTATTTTATAATTTTTTCTAAAGTAATCAAAGACTTTATCCGCATATTTATCTCCAGCTATATCATATAATTTTCTTAAATTCTTGACAAAAATTCTATATTCCTTTCTATCACTTGCAATCTCCCCTTGATCAATCAATAGCTGATGATAAAACTTATAAACATCTTCTTTATAGATTTTTACTAAATCTGAACCATATTGAAAAATTGTATTAGGATGATCTTTGACTCCTTCCCATAACAATTCCCATTGCTTTTCTTTTTTTAAAATAGGAGCATGATCATTGAAATTAGTATTTTCAAGAAGGTTGTTGAGTAATTCTTCTTGTTTTTGCTCAAATAATTCAGTAAATCCATATAATTCCTTTAAAATATGATAATAAGCCACATTTCCTTTTTTAAGAAGGTTTGTAGCTATTTCTATCTGCTTATTAATAATATTAAATGTTCTATAAATGTCATGTAAAATTTTTTCCCATTTTTCTTGGTTCAACCTATTTTTATTTTCACTTACTTTTTTTAAAGCTAATTTTTCTGCGAATTTGAAATCATTGCTGTTTATTGCTTTTTCTACTATCTCCATAGCAAATTCATTGACTTGAGTATTATCCATTTTAAATTTTTCTGATTCATCCTTACCATCTATAATTTCAATAATCTTTGATTTTAAAATCATATTTTCAGAGTAACTATATTCACCACCACCAAAATTATCAATTGTACCATATATTTCTTTTTTATTTGATTTATTTACAAATTTTAAAGTTTCCTTAATAAAATCATGATTATAGTCCCATAAAATAAAATCTTTTTGAGCATTTTTAATCAAAATTTTAAAAACATTTTCTTTTTCTTCATTAGTTCCATAGGAATTAATTAAATCACAAGCATTTTTTAATACACTAAATGAATCAAAAATTAAACTATCTAAGGAATAACTTTCAAATGAGAATTCAGATAAGCTATTAATCTCATTAATAAGCTCTATTGAAACATAAAAAGGAACCATATACCTGTCCTTATTTAAAGATTTTTCAGATTTTTGAAGAATCTTCTCTAAATTCTTAGAATATTTATCTATTTCATCTTGATAATAGTATGGATCATCATCAAAATTAAAATAGCTATCATCACTAATTATATTTTCAATGTCTTCAATTAAAAATTTGATTTCTTCATGAACATCTGGTTTTTTAAGGAACCTATATAAATCTGTTTGAAAATTTTCATATTTAAAACCATTTTCTATTATAAACTTTGTTAAATCTTCTTTAGAAGCATTATTTATCAATTTTATTATGTCTTCGTCATCAGTTTTTATTTTTTCAATATTTTTAGTAATATCTATGTTATTTTCAGTGGATTCAACATATTTTTCATCTTCAATTGCTAAACAAACAGCCACTAAATGTTTACATATATCACTCCAATCATAGGGACAGTTACAATTATAATAAGTAACATTATTATTTCCATCAAGTTCAATTCTCACTTTATAGTCACTAAATCCACTTCCCTCTACTTCACCATAGTAACTCTGTTTTTGGGGATTATACTTTAAAAGTGAAATGTAATCATTGTTGTAATAATCTTCTCCTCTAACAAATATTTCTCCACTTGATTTACTTAACAAATCTTTAATTTTCATCAAATTCCTCAAAATTGCCCTAATATTTTCTAATCCAATAATTCCAATTTTTAATGGCTTTAAGAGTTTCATTATCCTTTTTTAATGGCTTTAAATCTTTTATATCAATATCAAACTCTTCATCATTCCATTCAACTTCTAAATAGTGTATTGTGTTTGCATGATCCTTTTTCCAGATAATACTCCCAATTTCATCAAACTGATATAAATTATCCTTTACTGTTACCACTTCACCAACAGGGATTTCAGGATTTTCACCAATAATTTTCGCTTTAAATGACTCAGATAATCGTTCTTCCATATAACATTCCCAAGCACAAGAAATCTCCTCATCATTATAACAATCAACTATGACTTTATCTTCTATTTGGTTTGAACGGTATTCATTTTCATCCATATAAACACCTCATGGAATCATTATTAATCTACTGAATCTCTATTTAATTAAATTTTACTTTTTAGAGCATAAAATGACAACTTAATCAATTATTAAATACATAGTGGCAGGAAAATGTTTTTAATTAATCCCTTATTTTTAAATATATTATTGCTGAAAATTTATTTTCAGCTTAGGAGAATTTATTCATCTGTTTAAAAATTTCAAATTAAAATTAAGTTAATTTTTTAAATAAGAATTTTTTAAATAACAATTTTTTAAATAACAATTTTTTAAATAACAATTTTTTAAATAACAATTTTTTAAATAACAATTTTTATTTCATTATTTTTAAAAATAATAACTATAATTTTTTTAATTAAAAATTTAATAATTATGTTTCATTTTTAAAAACTTCATTATTGAATTTGTTCAATTAGAAACTGAAAATCTTAGATATTTAAGTTATCTTCGATAACAAATCTGAAAGATTTTCTGTACTTAAAAACATAAATGAGAAATACTTTCACTAACAATTTTACTAACAATTTTCTCAAAAGTATCTTGTTTATCAAAAAATATTAATTTAAAATTAGTTATATTAATTAAAATATATTTATATTATTTAAAATTCAAAATTATAGATTTTCATGAAGTAATATTTAAAATTAAACATAGTAACTTTGATAAAGTTCTTAATAAATAATTTTTTTAAAAATAAATATTATTAAAAAATATTAATTTAGAATTAGTTATATTAATTAAAATATATTTATATTATTTAAAATTTAAAATTATAGATTTTCATGAAGTAATATTTAAAATTAAATAATTTAATAAAAAAATTCATCATTCAAAATTTAAGAACTTTTCCATAAGGACTATAAATAAAAATAAGAAAAATAAAATAAATTAATTTTTAGATTTTTTCATTTCAGTATATCCACATTTGCCACAGGAATATCTATCACCATGATCTGCCATGAATACACCATTTGAACATCGAGGACAGAATGAATTTTTCCTGGTCAATTTATCCCCATCAACTTGATAAACACTTGATATTTTCATAATTATCTCTCCATTTAATAAAGTAATTTAAATTCTAAATCTAATTAATATTCCATTTATTCTTCATCAGACATTTATTCTTCATCAGAAGTAGTTTTGTCTTCATCAGAAGCGGTTTCCTCATCATCAGGAGCACTTTCTTCTTTAGAATTAGCTTCTGGTTCTTTATTTTTTTCAATTATATGTTTTGGTTCAATACTTTCTAAATTTTCTTTAGAATCATAGAACTTAGCATATCCTGTAGCTTTTGCTTCACCATAGTTAGGTTGAAGAGAATCAATGACAAGTAATTCTTTTTTTGTATTAAGCAATGCTACTAATTTATTTTTAACATCTAATATTTTAGGTGTTGTTTTACCAGTGTATATACAATCAAACTTAACTTCAGTTCTATTTAACACTTTATTTTCTTTTTTTTGAATTATATCTATTTCCATAGTATCTTAACCTTATATTAATCATTTGACATCAAACATTTCAATGTATTTTTCAGCTTTTTCTTTAATATCAGAAACTCTAAGAAAGACTAAACCTTGATTAGGTTGTCCATATAAAATAATCCCGTAATCAGGAGCCATTAAACAGCAAGGAAGTACAGCAAGATCCTCTTCCCCATTAACAACTATAAGCTGGTTTTCATTAACTGATTTTTTAATTGCAAGATCTATGGTTTCCCATAGTTGGTCAGTTATGGATCCTGGTGGGTTATCAACCTTAAAAACATTTTTAGTATAGTTTAAATCTTTATTATGTAGTTTTCTTTGGATAGAATTATCAATAATAGCCAAATTAGGGATTAAATCATTTTTAAGAAGATTCATTGTGGTTTCATCACCCACAGAGATAAAGAATTTAGATTCTTTAATCAGTTCAATGGCATCTTCAAAATTAGGGAATAATTGCCCCATAGGTTTTTTTAAAATTCTTCTTAATTCTTCTTTTAAAATTAACACCATTTAACCTCAAAATAAATAGCTATAATTATCTAACTCTTAATGAATATTCTCCAGCTAAATTTATATTCAATTCTTTAGCAATATCTGAATTATTTGGATCAACGACCACTAAAAATCCACTCCAATTTGTAGATGTTGGTTTGTTACAAACAGGACAGATTTCACTATGTGATATTCTATTGCATGAAACACATGACTTTTCACTCATTTAACCTACTCCTTATTAATTTGTGGATTTCTTCTTAGTTAAAGATTTTGGTGCAGCCTTTTTTTTCTCTGCTTCAATCCATTCTAATTTTCCTAAGCCAATTTGTCTCATTGTAAGACCTATTTTAGTATCTTTAGTTGTTTTACCTTTAATACTAATTGCAACTATTCTGGCTCTTACACTATCACCTTCTTCAAGAACTTTATTGGATTCTTTTCCAAGAAGTGCACCTCTTTTGCCATCATAGTTAATATAATCATCTGTTACCTGAGAAACATGAACTAACCCATCCATAGGGCCAAATCTTACAAATGCACCGAATTCAGAGATTTCAATAACATATCCTCTAATAATTTCTTGTATCTCTGGTTTGTAGAATATTGCATTAAAAATAACATCATGATAAGCAGCACCATCACCCATGATAATTTTACCTTCACCAATCTCTTCTACATCATTAACACTCACTAATAAACCTAAATTTTTATCCAATTCCCCATTGTATGTTTCATTTAAAGTTTCAATGACTACTTCTTCAAGAGGATCTTCAAATTTGTAAGGTGGAATTCTTACAGTATCTTGAATTTTTGATAAATAATACAAATAAACACCTCATTAATGGTAAAATAAATCGTTGATTATTATACTAATAATATATTTTCTTAAAGATATTAAATAAAATCATATTAAATCAATATTTTTCTTTGTATAATTTAATTGAACGAATAATTTCCTTTTTAGCAGATTCAACATCTTCCCAACCGAGAACTTCAGTTTTTTTACCTTCTAAATTTTTGTAAGTTTTAAAAAATTCGGATATTTCATCCAAAACATGAACAGGAACTTGAGAAATATCAATAATATCTTTATACTTTGGGTCATCTATTGGAACAGCTAAGACTTTATAATCCTTATCTCCACCGTCGATCATCTTCATTATTCCAATTGGTCTTGATTCAATTACACATCCTGGAAATGTAGGTTGGTCAATTAAAACCATAATATCCATTGGATCCCCATCATCATAAATGGTTTGTGGAATAAAGCCATAATCAGCTGGATAAACAACAGATGAATGTAAAACTCTATCTAATGCAAATGATTCAATATCTTTATCATATTCATATTTATTTTTTGAACCTTTAGGAATTTCAACAATTGTATTTAATTTCTCAGGAACATCTGATCCTGGGTTAAGTTCACTCCATAAATTCATTTTTTCACCTTAATATTTTTGATATAACATTCTTGATATGATTATTTTTCATGATTAATAAAATTTTAAATAATATTTATTTTTTAATAATTAATATTTTATATAGGATTATAATAATTTTGAATATAACAATTTTCGTGAAAAATTAATTAATTTATATTTATTTTATAGTCATTATGGAAAAATTCTTAAATTTTAAAATGATGTTTTTTTTATTAAATTATTTAATTTTAAATATCATATTATCAAAATCTATAATTTTAAATTTTATAATAATATAAATATATTTTAATTAATATAAACATTTTTAAATTAATGTTTTTTAATAATAATTATTTTTAACAAAGTGATCATATAAAACATATTTGATAGCACATTTTAAGGACTTAAATTACCAACTCTCATACTCTTTCATATAGTTCGTATTATTAAATATAACCATCAATAGCCAAATATTTTCTTTGTCTTAAATATACAATAGATATTCCTTTTTTTCTTGCTTTTTCTTTTAATTTTTTATCATTTGTAGCTAAAACTTTTGAAACACGAAGTAATCCATTATCAACAGACTCATTATTCTTTAAAGAAATATTTTTTATTGTAATCATTGGAGATTTAGTTATTTTAATAGCTAATTCTGCATTCACCCTAATTTTTGCCTTTTTATTCTTTTTAAGCCCTGATAATTCATTGATAATGAACGATGGAACAATTAATTTAAAAGAAGGTAAGGTTTTTTCAAGTTCAGTTATTATATCAACATTGAACTGAAAGGGAATCATTAAAAATTTGTATCAATGATCAACTCTTTCTTACAATTAACAAATAATTTTTCTTTATCATCTGTACTTTTTTTATTAGTCATTAGACCACATAATATAATTAATTAGAATTTATTGGATTATTCCATAACCTATTAATCTCCATCGTACTCCAACTCTCCGACTTAAAGCCACTCTTTGCTCTGGATCTGCACAAACAGGTAATTTTAAAGTTACATCAACAATAGAACCTTTTACTTTATTAACAAGACCAACGGTGGTGGTTGTTCCACAATTAATCATTAAAGGTTCTTTTAAGATAATTGGCTCTACATCTTTCTCATCTTCAATACCAACAACTCTTTCTAAAAGAAAAGTTTTCATTGAAAAACTATTTAAAATAGGGGGGAGATTACCTGGTTTTCCAGCGACTGAGCCTGAAAGAGAATCTGCTTTAGATAAAGAAGGATCTAATAATGTAGCAAGACCAATAAGCCCACCAGGTCCAATTTTATCAACCTTTTCTCCACCAGCATTTAAATCTACTATTTCTGATGTTAAGCTAACCCATTTATTATTACTATCAGTAACACCAGGTTTTATTTCAATTTCATCTCCAACTTTAAGAGTTCCTTGAATTAAGCTTCCACCAATGACTCCACCTTTAAGTGAATCTGGTTTAGAACCTGGTTTATTAATATCAAAAGACCTTGCCACATACATCCTTGATGATTTTTTTGGATTTCTTTTCGGAGTCTTAATTACATCTTCAATTGTTTTAATTAATATGTCCATATTAGCTTCCTGTTGAGCAGATACAGGAATAATAGGGGCATTTTCTGCATTTGTCCCTTGAATGAAATCTAAAATCTCTTGGTAGTTCTCAATTGCTCTTTCTTTTGAAACAATATCGATTTTATTTTGAACAACGATTATGTCTTTAACTCCTATAACATCTAATGCCATTAAATGCTCTTTAGTTTGTGGTTGTGGACAATATTCATTAGCGGCTATTACTAAAACAGCACCATCCATTAATGCAGCACCAGATAGCATAGTAGCCATTAAAGTTTCGTGTCCTGGAGCATCGACAAATGATATTTTCCTATGAACCTCAGTTTCACTCCCACAATGTTTGCAAGTTTTTTCAGTTGTATATGATACTAATTCTTCACAATTAGGACATTTCCTAAAAACAATATCCGCATAACCTAAACGTATTGATATTCCTCTTTTTGTTTCTTCACTATGAGTATCTGTCCATACTCCAGATAATGCCTTAGTGAGAGTTGTTTTACCATGATCGACATGCCCAACTAAACCTATATTAACATCTGATTGTACTTTCGCCATATTACACCTATATGTTATAATGTATAAATTAAAATGATTTAATTGTTTTAATTTAATAATATTATATAAAAAATTACTATATAAAAAATTACTATATAAAAAATTACTATATAAAAAATTACTATATAAAAAATTACTATATAAAAAATTACTATATAAAAAATTACTATATAAAAAATT
>JAITPS010000088.1 GCA_031289325.1 Candidatus Methanovirga meridionalis | reverse complement strand
ATAATTTTTATTTTTTTATTTTTAAAAATAATAATTATAATTTTTTTAATTAAAAATTTAATACTTATGGCATAATTTAAAAAATCTCATTACTTAAAAACATTATTTCATACACTATAATTAAAATATGTTTATATAATTTAAAATTTAAAATTATAGATTTTTATAAACTGATATTTGAAATTAAATAATTTATATTTGAAATTAAATAACTTAATAAAAAAATCATATTTTAAAATTTAAGAACTTTTCCAATAATGATTATATTTCTTTTTCTTTCCAATAATGATTATATCCCTTTTTTTTAATCAATACAAATGAAAATAGAAGTTCAATTCTTTCATAAAGGTTGGATGAATGAAAAATAATTAATTAAGATTTATCAGGTGATTTATAACCACTTAATGGATTATGTGCTTTTTCAATTATTTCATTACCAATCTTTTTCATTTTTTTAATTAGAGAGCTTTTTTCAGAGCTTTCTATTAAAATATTTTCTAAAACATCACTAAGAGTATCAACGGGTATTATTTCAACCATATTCTCATATTTCTTTTCAATCATGACATCTTTTAAGTTAGATCTTGGAATTATAACCTTTTTCATACCAGCTTCAGCAGCGGATTCAATTTTAGCTGTTGCCCCACCAATTGGAAGAACATCTCCTCTTACAGTTAAAGAACCTGTTAAAGCAACAGATTGATCAAGAGGTATTTCTTCAATAGCTGATATAACTGCTGCAGCTATTGAAACACTTGCACTATCTCCTTCAACACCATCATAGGTTTGTAAAAACTGAACATGAATATCATATTGGGAAATATCTCTACCAGTATTTTTCTTAATCAATGCACTTACATTTTGAACTGATTCTCTGGCAATTTCACCAAGTTTACCAGTAGCTATTATTTTACCCTCATTTTTACTTTGAGAAGGAGCTGCTTCAGCAGCAATTGGTGATACTAAACCACTTCTATCTCCAATAACAGCTAAACCATTAACAACACCAATTTTACCTCCTTCTGGTTTGAAAACAGCATAATCTTTTCTTTGAGCAATTGATCTATCAGCTATTTGCTGTTCTAAGGTTCTTGAGAATTTTTTAGCATTTTCAACATGTTTTGCAGTTACAATATTGGATTGTTCTTCTGTAGCAACATCCCCTGATGCTCTTATTAAACCACCAAGATCTCTTAACTTTAAGGTTAATGTATCTTTTTTACCAGACCTTCGTTTAGCTTCACGTATAATTTCATCTAATGCATCCACATCAAAATGAGGTATTCTACCATCGTTTTTAACTTCTTGAGCAACGAATTGAACTAATTTTTCCCTGTTTTCTTCATTATCATCCATGGTATCTTTCATGAAAACTTCATAACCGTATCCTCTAATTCTTGAACGCATAGCAATATGCATTCCTTCAAGAACTTGAATGTTACCTGATGCAACTAAAACGAAATCACATGGAACAGCTTGGGTTCTTACCATTGCTCCACTGCTTGTTTCACTCTGCCCTGTAATTGAATATTTCTTTTCTTGCATTGCAGATAATAATTCTTGTTGGGTTTTTATACTCAATGTACCTATTTCATCAATGTAAAGAACACCTTTATTAGCTTTATGTATCATTCCTGCTTCCACACGTTCATGAGCTGGAGTACCTAATCCTCCTGATTGATAAGGGTCGTGTCTTACATCTCCAAGTAATGCACCTGCATGAGCCCCAGTAGCATCAATAAAAGGAGCAAATTTTTTATTTTCATTACCAACCAATAATTTTGGATAAAGTGAAACGGTTCGAGGTTTTATTTGCATAAATATAAATATTATTAAAAGAGCAGCTATAATAGCATAGAATGGTTGGTTGTAATAAAATCCTAAAACTAAAACTCCACCAATTAAAATTACCATAACAAAAGTTTTCTTTTCATCGTATCCTTTCAACATGGATTTATTAGCCATGACAATTTTTTTGCCTTCACCTGCTGGAACATAACTAATAATTGGATTATTATTGTCATCTTGGTTTGGATAGACCAATATATCTTCCAATACTTCATGAGGTAAAAGTTCAGCCATTCCTTTAGCTAACATTGATTTTCCAACCCCAGGTTCTCCAATGAGTAACACATTTCTTCTTTGTTTAGCTGCCTTTTTTATAGTTTCAACAGATTCTTCATGTCCAATAATTTGATTAATAAGTAATGGGGGTACATTAATATCTTTAGAACTTGAAATATTCTTATGGTTAAACATTGCTCCTTCATCATCCCATTTTTTATCAAGCTTATAATCATGATTATTATCTTGACTTTCTTGACTTTCAAGAACAGTTTTAGTATTTTGAGGATCATTTGAACTTTTTATATTTTTATCATCTTCATTTTTAATGTCCTCATTTTCAATCTGTTTTTCATTATTCTCCATTTGATTTACCTCCAAGTTATTTCGGGCTATTTTGGGTTATTTCGGATTATTTTTAATTAAATAATTAATAGTAAATTTAATAATTGAATATAATAATTTTTATAATAGTTTTTTTATAATAGTTTTTTAATCATAAAATGAATTTTTTAATCATAAAATGTAAAATAAATAATTTATTTTCATTATTTATAAAATTAAATAATAATTTATAAAATTGTTTTTCATTATATTTTTAATAATATTTAATAAAATTTTTTAATATTTAATAAAATTTAGATAAAATAAAATTTAGAATTAATAAAAATTATATATTTTTAATAATAATTTATAAAATTTGCTTTTCATTACATTTTTAATAATATTTAATAATATTTAGATAAAATAAAATTTAGATAATATTGATAAAAATTATATATTTTTAATAATAATTTATAAAATTTAGATAAAATAAAATTTAGATAATATTAATAAAATTTAGATAATATTAATAAAAATTATATATTTTTAATAATAATTTATAAAATTTAGATAATAAAATTTAGATAATAAAATTTAGATAATATTAATAAAAGTTATATATTTTTATAAATTATAATAAACTATATAATTTACTATATAAATAATTTATGTATTTTAGTAAATTTTGGTAATTAAAATATCAATGAAAAATGATGGAAATGAGTTGAAGAAAATGATTATCTTTACAAACATTACTGATTTAAATAAAAATACAGTGAATGAAAGCTTAAATATGTTAAATCAGCATAACTTAGATAAATCCAATGAAATAAAAGAAATAATTTATTTAAAAGAAGAGCCAATAGAATTTAATGGAGATTTAAAAGATATATCAATTAATAGCAATATAATTCCTATAAATAACGATATGGATGAGATATATAATAAAATCACGACTATTGTTAAGAATTTAGTGGATAGGAAAGAGTTTATGGATGTTATTGTTGATACAAGTTTTTTAGGGTACTTATTATTAGAGGTTCTTATAAAAAAATTTGATATTACAGATGTTTTTTTAATTGAAAATGAAAAATTAAAAAAAGCACATCCCTGTAGTTGTGGTTCAGATTACATGGGATATTAAAAAATTTTGGGAGTTATATATTGAGAAAATCAAGATTTTTACTTGAAAATAACAAATTTTTCAAATTAAATTTATAATAAATCATATAAATAATGAACAATAATCATTTTTGAAAATTTAATAACAGAAAATTTAATAACAATTATTTTTGAAAATTTAATAATAATTATTTTTGAAAATCTAATAAAACTAATCATATTTAACAATATTACTATTTAAAAAAACATTAACCTTTTATTTGAGGAAAAAGTATGGAAAAAAATTATGTTACCATTACAGGAGTGGATTACTATGAAAATTTATCTTCTTTTGAACTTGGAGAAATCATTCGACTAAAAAAAGAGCCTAATAACTCCTATGACCATGAAGCTATTAAAGCAGAAATTCCATTCACTGGAAAAATAGGTTATGTAGCAAACAGTAGTGCAGGAGTAGTTAAAGGTACAATGAGTGCTGGAAGAATTTATGATAAAGTTGAGGAAATTACTTATGTTAAAATAATTTTTATCACAATTAAAGAGTTAATATGTGAATTTATAGATTATAAAGAATCAGAAAATGAAATAGAAGCTATTGAATCCTTATTCGAAAAGTGGGATGAGGAAAAACTTTCAGATGATTATGAAGATTCAATTGTTGATGATAAATTTCTCATGAATGAAGAAGAAAGAGAGTTTGATGGTAATATAAAGGAACATCTTTTTAAAGTTGATTTAGATAATATGGATCATGATGATATTCCATCAGAAATAAAAGATGAATTAGCGAATCTTATTTTAAATGCAATACAAACTAAGGGTATTGGACCATTAAGAAATGAAATATTTGAAGAAGGAGGAACTAAACTTAAGTTTGTTTCAAAACCTAAAAAATCTCTCGCTATGATGAAAAATAGTAGTGTAAATAAAATAGATCATGATGAAATAGCTATTTTTACTTATAAAAAAGAAGAATTAATAAATAAATATTTTGAAATAAAAAAGAAAATACTGGATATTGATGATTCTATTAATTATAAAATAAGTAACAAAGATGCACATTTTTATTATGATGATGCATTTTTTGCTTCAATAACTATTAAAGACGATTTTATTTCAGTAGCTATTAGAACTAATGATAAAATAGAAACAAACGAAAATGTTATTGAAACAAAAAGGAAAAATATGTATGTATATGAATTCATTATTAAAGAAAAAGATAAAATTGAAGGATTAATTAATTTTATTTATGAATTTTTACTTTAGATAGTAAACTGATTTTTTTATTTAACAAAAATTGAAAAAAAATTCACTCCTTTAGGTAGAATAATCCATGATTTTAGTGGTTAATAAATACTAATAAAATTCGATAAAGAGAATACGATGTATAAAATTACAACCATTGGTGGGGATGGAATAGGACCTGAAGTTATGGAAGGAACTATAGCTATTTTGGAAATGTTAGGTTTAAATTTTGATTTCATTGAAATGGAAGCTGGAAAAAAATGTTTAAAAAAAAATGGAACAACAATTCCAGAAGAAACAATTAAATCAGCAAAAAAAAGTCATGCTACCTTATTTGGGGCTATAACCACTGTTGATAATGAAAAAAGTCCCATCATTGTTTTAAGAAAGAGTTTAGATGTTTATGGAAACTTAAGACCTGTGAAATCCTTTGAAGGAATTGATTGCTTGTATCATAATTTAGACTTCCATATAGTTCGTGAAAATACTGAAGGACTATACTGTGAAATTGAATATTATTGTGAAGATGAGAAAACTGCAATATCTCATAGAGTAATTACTAAAAAGGCAAGTGAAAAAATTATTGACTTTACATTTAAACATGCAACAGAAAATAAAAGAGAAAAAGTTACTTGCATTCACAAAGCAAATGTATTAAAAAAAACTGATGGTCTTTTCAAAGAAATATTCTATAAAATAGCTAAAAACTATCCAAACATAAAAACCGAAGATTATCAGGTGAATGAGATGGCAATGCATCTTATTCAAAAACCAGAAGATTTTGATTACATTGTGACTACAAATCTTTTTGGAGATATTTTATCTGATGAAGCTGCAGGGCTTGTAGGTGGTCTTGGACTTGCTCCATCAGGCAATATTGGGGATAAACATGGTTTATTTGAACCAGTGCATGGTTCCGCTCCAGATATTGCTGGAAGAAACATCTCAAACCCAATAGCTATGATTCTTTCATCGGCGATGATGTTAGATTTTTTAAATGAAAAATATTATGCTAATCAAATAAGAATAGCTGTTGAAAATGTTTTAAAAAAGAAAAAAATAGCTACTCCTGATTTAGGTGGCTGTGATAAAACAATGGATGTTGCAAATGCGATTATAAATAAATTAAAAAATATTGTGTAGTGATTAATACAGTTGAGTGTAATTTTGCAAATAATCTTGATGATTTTTATCAAGAAGTTTTAAAGCAGTTATATTTTGAGGACTTGTAAGTGAACGTTCTTCTACAAGATTTCTAAGTACTCCATTTTTTATATGCTCTCTAACTTCGTTTAACACAAAACCAAGAGTTTTATTATTTTCTTTTAGTAAATCTTTTTGACTTATTTCAAATAATTTATACTTATTTAAGTCATAATTTTTAGTTGGACTTAAAAGAACATTTAAATAGCTATAATATTCCCCAACACCTTTTAAAAACAAATCTACACCCATATAGGATAAAAGTGGAATAAAACTTGGTTCGGCGAATGGAAAGATTAAATAGCTATTAGGGTTTAAGTTTTCACGAATGGAAACTATTAAATTAACAAGGTTTTTTGGATGAACCATTAAGTTATCACCATTAGCTATTATAAACCCATTGTAACCTATTTCTTCAAGTTCTTTTGCTGCTTTTACTCTTAAATCAATATACTTGGAACCATGAACAACGGCAATATCTCTTGAATTAATGTATTCTTTAGCTTTATCCAATGTTTTCTTTACAGAGAAAATAGCTATTTCTCTTTGAATATCATAAGCAGACCCAATATCAGGAGCTATTTTACATTCATTTTCACTTAATATGTTTGGTGTTTCAAGATTTCCAAGTTTAGCAAATCTTCCAGGACCATCATGGATTTTTATTTCAAATTTTTTATTCATATAATCTTTCATACACACATTCATCCTTTTCAAAATAGCTTAAGTAAAACCATAGCCATATTTTCAACTCCAATGTCCTTAGCTATTACAGAACATTTAGCAGATAAAAGACAAAATATATCTTTATCATCTATACTTAATTCAGTTAAACCTTCATAGTTTCCAAGACCCTTAGAAATAATAAGATCATGGCTATTGAAAACATTAATGAAATCCTTTGATAAATCCTCATAAACAATTCCTATGGAATCCGTTCCAATACTAACAAGATTTGTTATTTTATCTAAATCAATAGCTATTGCATCTTCAATACAAGCATCATTTAGTATTGGTTTATCCTTAACTGCAAAAGTAATATTTAAATCATAATCAGTGATTAACTTCTCAATTAAAAATTTATCAAAAACTATCTCCCCAACATTATCAGCTAAATATAAAAGCTTATTATTTTTTATTAGTGATTTTTCTAACTTATCAATATGATTAACTGATAATTCTTTGTTAAATTGATTAATCATTAATTCTTCAAGATCAACTCCTAAACCTAATGCTCCAGAATCTAAAAGATTCCCAATAATAGCTATTTTAATATAATTTTCTAAAGTTCCATCTTTTTCTATAATCTCTTTAGCTTTAACAATTAGATTATTAGCTATTGCATTACCAAGAATCTTTTCGTCGTAGTAAGGGTCATCACATCCAGTTTTTTCCTTAATTATCCTATGAATATCTGTTCCTATTCTATTTGAAGATGCTCCTCTTTTATATGTTTTAGATATATAATCAAAAATTGATTTCATTAAATCTATTTTAAATTCATCATCATCAGTGGCTAAATCCATTGCCTCATGAACTTGACGAAGAAAACATGACCCACATTCATAATAAACTTTCATATTAATCCATTAATTTATTTTTTAATTTTATTTTTTAATTTTATTTTTTAATTTAATTTTTAATTTATTTTTTAATTTATTTTTTAATTTTATTTTTTAATTTAATTTTTAATTTAATTTTTAATTTAACTTTTAATTTAACTTTTAATTTAACTTTTAATTTAACTTTTAATTTAATTTTTAATTTAATTTTTAAAATAATGTTTAATTTAATTTTTAATTTAATTTTTAAAATAATTTTTAATTTAATTTTTAAAATAATAATTTTTTAATCATTCTAAATCATTAATAGTATTAAATTCAATTGGGTTTCCATCTATATCTTTTGTTTCTGTTGTAATTAAAATTACTTTAGTTTTTATGAATAGATTAAAAATAATATACACTACATAGCAAAAACAGATGAAATATTGCAGAATATAATCTATGAAATTTAAATTATAATCTTGAATAAGATTAAAGAAAGGAACATTATGGAAAAAAGATATGCTTCCAAAAAAAATCAAAAGTAAAAAGCAAATATGAATTACAGGACTACCAAAACTTCTTTTCTTTAAAATAATATGGAGTTCATCTTTAGAGATTTCTTTAAATCCTTTTTTTAATATGGGTTGAGCTAATCTATCAATATCTTCCTCATTTTTTGCTTTTAAAATAGTTGGTTTCATTTTTTTTACCATTTTTTATTAGTGAAGAATTTAAGGTTTCTTTTCTATATTACATTTTATATCTATTTTATTGCTACTTCTTAGTTTCACTTCTTTAATTGCAAGACCAATAATAGTGATATTATCCTGATCATACTTTTCATAATATTCTTTTTCTTTTATCCATTCTACCACTAAACATTCCTACTTCTCCTTCAACTTGAATATCTAAACCTTTAATTGTAAAGTAGACAAGAGTCTGATAATACTTCCAACTTCTTATTTTAAGTTGGTAATGAATACCCATTATCTCTTTTTTTAAATATTTAACAAATAAATCACATTTGCCCTCTTTAAGTTGAGATAATATTTCTTTTCTTTTCACTCTAAAATTGTTTTCAGTTTTTGTGTAGAAATTTTCAAGAAGATTTCTTGTGATTGAGGTTTCAACTTCAAAGTTAGGTATTTTAAGAGTGTATACAATTTCACCATTGATTGTTTCCTTCTTCACAATTGTTAAGTAACCTGATTGAAATAATAATTGAATTTGTTTAAAATTTTCAATATCAAAAGTATCTAAATCAGATTCATAAATGGTTAATGGATTGTATATATTATTTATGTTGAAATTTTTTTCAAATATTTTAACTAAGAAATTAGGTGTTCCAGTTTTAAACCAATAGTTTTTGAATTCATCATCATCAAAAAAATTTGTTATTGAAAAAGGATTGTATAAGAAATTCTTACCATCCCATGAATAACCATCATAATGATTTTTAATTTTATTGAGTGTTTCTTCATAACTAATATTTTCTAAATGGTCATGGTTAATTATAAATTTTTTGAAGTATTTTTCAAGTTCCTCATGAGTGTAACCACAAATAGTAGAATATTCTTCTTTCAATGTTAAATCTTTTAAATTGTTAAATTCAGAGAATATCGAAACTTTAGAAAATTCAGTGATACCAGTTACAAAAACGAATTTAAGTTTACTGCTGTTACTTTTTAATATACCATAGAAATCTTTTAATACTTCATCACGAATCTTTATAGCTATTTCTTTATTGTTTATATTATCAAGTATTGGTTTATCGTATTCATCAATTAAAACAACAACTTCTTCTCCTGTATTTTTATTAATATTGTCTATTAATTCTCTTAACTTATCGTTTGAAAATTCTGCTTTAAGTTTAATATCAAATTCATTTTCTGCTAGTTCTTTAAGCATACTTACAAGTAATGATTTTCTAAATCTTCTTGGACGAGATAGGAAATGATATGTTCTTTTAAGATCCAATATTCTCTTAATAATTTCTGTTTTATCAACATATATCATATTCCCATTTATTAATTTTCTAAAATTTTGCTCATCGATGGGTAATTCTGCTTTAATATCCATTTTAATTCCTTAAACTAATAACTGCGAGATTATTTCAATTCCATGGTTATATTTAAATTAGTTTATATGTATTCCACAATTTCATTTATAGGTTTTCTTGGTCTATCTGCCCTATCGGCATTAGAATAGCCAAGAGGACTAAATAAAATTGGTTCATATTCTTCAGATAAGTTTAAGAATTTAATAGCTTCATATTTTTTAAATGCACCAATATAACAGGTTCCAAGACCTAAATATGTGGCCGTAAGAATTATATGATCCATAACAATGGCCGCATCAATATCCGCTATGTTTTTAGCATCCCATGGTCTTGTCCAAGTATTTGATTTGTCAGCAACCACACATAAAACTAATGGGGCTTCAACAAACCAGTCACGATCATATATCTTCTTTAAATCCTCTTTATTTTTTTCAGTGTCTATAACAATGACTTTAAACCCTTGATAGTTAACACCAGTTGGGGCTAATCTGGCAGCTTCTAAGACTTTATCTAACTTTTCTTTCTCAACTTTATCTTTTTTATATCCTCGTACACTATATCTATTTTTAATAACATCAAAAAATTCCATTTTTACACCTAAATTATGCTTTTTTTATCAATCATACGATTATAATTTATATAAAACTGGATGGCAATTATTTTTTCTGAAACTAAAAAAATTTCTTAAATTAATACCTACCCATGAATAATAAGTATAATAATGAATGATATATAAATGTTTTGATTTTTCCACTTACCATCCCAATAGGCTTAAATTTAACAAGTAAAGTATTAAAATATGAAATAAAAGTTCAGGAATTCATATTAAGAATATAAATCATGAAAATGACTTGATGGAATAGGAAACTAATAAAATAACTACTAAAAAATAATAATAATCGAGTTTTATTAACCAAAACCTTTTTATATTATAACCAAAACCTTTATATTATAACCAAAACCTTTTTATATTATAACCAAAACCTTTTTATATTATAACCAAAACCTTTTTATAATACCAGTTATTTTATACCATTATTATATAAATCAAGGTTTATATAAATCAAGATGTCTGATTATCATGAAAAATCCAAAATAGTTGAGTTAATGTTTAACTTATTTTAAGAACTATTTCGTGATAGTTTTGAAAAGTGCAATAGATAATTTGTTTAAATTCAAAATTATAACTTAAATATTTTCAAATTTTTAAATAAAATCAATACAATATAAATTAAAATTTGAATTCAATTTAATTATAGTTAATAGGAAAAAGTTCTTAAATTTTGAGTGATAAATTTTTTTATTAAATTATTTAATTTCAAATATTATTTTATAAAAGCATATAATTTTAAATTTTAATTAATATAAATAATTTTTAATTAATATAAATAATTTTTAATTAATATAAATAATTTTTAATTAATATAAATAATTTTTAATTAATATAAATGTTTTTTAATTAATTTAAATAATTTTTAATTAATATAAATGTTTTTTAATTATTGTAAATGTTTTTTAATTAATTTAAATAATTTTTAATTATTGTAAATGTTTTTTAATTAATTTAAATAATTTTTAATTAATTTAAATAATTTTTAATTATTGTAAATGTTTTTTAATTATTGTAAATGTTT
>JAITPS010000132.1 GCA_031289325.1 Candidatus Methanovirga meridionalis | reverse complement strand
GACTGCTTTAGAATTCGAGTAGAAGACTTGTTTGATGGGGTAGGGATGTAAGCTTTGAGGTTTTTTCCGAATTGTTTAGTCCGCTGCTTCCAATCGTTCGCTTGCATTTTTTCTGTTTTATTTTTATTGTTGTCTTTAGTTTTTGGCTATTGCTTCATTGGTTTTTTATAGAACTTATTCTGACTTGATGATTATTTGAGCATTTTTTTAATGTTTTGGTTTTGGTGTATTCAGTTTAGGGTGAATTGCATTTGAATAATATTTTTTCAATTTTTTAGTAATTTATCTCTTCATCATGTTTGCATGTTACAATCTATATTTACTATAAAAAAAAATTAATTACTATAAAAAAGATTAAATTTTAAATAATTTAATTTTAAAAATAATTAAATTTTAAAACTAATTAAATTTTAAATAATTAATTAATAAATTTTAAAAATAATTTAATTTTAAATAATTTAATTTTAAATAATTTAATTTTAAAAATAATGAATGAAATTTATAATTTATAATTTATAATTTATAAATTAATTAATAGATTTATATGATTATTTCTAAATTACCATGATTAGATATTAGAACATGATTAGATATTAGATTATTAAAATTAATAAAATCATTTTTGGTTTTGGCGACCATAGCGTTAGTGTTCCACCTGGTCTCGTTTCGATCCCAGAAGTTAAGCCTGTTCGTGTTTTGGTTTTTGTACTATGGATTTTATCTATGGGAATTCCATTTTGTTGCCAACCATTTTTACTATTACTATTTATTATATTTTATTTTATTTTTCATTTTTTCCTTTTATTGTTATCTTATGCATACATTCTTTCATGCATACATTCTTTCTTAATTATATTTTTTCTCTTTCTTTCTTAATTATATTGATTTTGATATTATATTTTCTATTTTTAGTTTACTGCTTGAATGATTGTTGCACAATTAGATGAGCAATAGCATATATAAAATATAAGTTTTTACCCATACTAATAATAAATTAGAAAGATTTTTAAATTAGAAAGGTGTTTTAATTTTGTTCATTTATTTTTACAAAAATTAATTAAATATTAATATAAGATTAAATAAAAATAAATTTTATGATAATTCATAAACATTTAGATAATAATTTTGAATATGATGGAAGTCAAATTAATCCTAATTGGGCTTTTAAAACATTTAAAATTAAAGGTTCATCTATTATTACATGGATTGGATCTATGAATATTAAAGACGAAAATTTAAAAGATTATGAAGATCTTGGTTTGGATATAAAATCAAATAATATAATTAATTGTATTGTTGAACATTTTGATATTCAACCAGGAAATTTAAGAATAGCTTATCTTCGTCAAAGATTACTTGTGATGATTTTAGTTGAAGAGCTTTCCAAAAAGGGAATTAACCCTTTAAGAGAAGGGGATGATATTTATATAGGTAATTATAAGCTCACTGTTTCAATAGCTACTGCATCTTTAAGTTCTACTAAAATACACTTAGGAATTAATCTAACTGATGATGGAAGCCCTGATAATATAGATGTAATTGGACTCTATCAATTAAAAGATAAAAATGAAGATAGTTATTTCAATCAGAATAACATAGTTAAATTTATTAATAAGTTTGTAAATAGTTACATTAATGAATTAAAAAGTATTGAATTAGATATTAGTAAAACAAGTGTGTTTTAAATATTATTTACAAATATTATTTATATCTTTACTATTTAGAATTTACCCAACAAACCCAAAATTTTTAATTTCAAATATTACTTTATAAAAATCATTACTTTATAAAAATCTATAATTTTAAATTTAAACAATATAAATATATTTCAATTAAATATAATTAATTTTAAATCAATATATTTTTAATTAATATATTTTTAATTAATATATTTTTAATTAATATATTTTAAAAACATTTATTTTTAAAAACATTTATTTTTAAAAAAATTATTTTTTATTTTTAAAAAGTTATTTATTAAGAACTTTATCAAAATCAATATAGTTAAATAAATATAATATTTAAATAAATAATTAATAAGTTATAATAATCTTTAAAATAAATTATAATAAATTAAATAAATTATAATAATAATTATATCATTTATAAATGAAATATTATTATTTAATAAGAAAATTATTGTTTAAATTATTGTTTTATATATATTAATATTAATGGATATAAAATAATGGATGTAAAATAATGGATATAAAATATTAAATGGTACACAGGGATATAATGAGTGGGAAATCTATAGTAAAAGATTATATGACTAAAAATGTTATAAGTGTACATCCAGAAACTTCTAACAATGAAATAATAAAGATCATGAGAGAAACTGGGCATGATGGCTTCCCAGTAGTTAATGAAAATGATGAAATAGCTGGTTTTATAACATCATTTGATTTTATATTAAAAGACTGGACAGACTTAGTGAAAGATATAATGTCCACTAATATTGTTGTAGCTCAAGAAGACATGTCAATTAATGATACATCAAGGGTAATGTTTAGAAACGGAGTATCAAGGCTTCCAATAGTCGATAGAAATGGAAAATTAAAAGGAATTATTACAAATACTGATATGGTTCGATCACATATTGAAAGAACTACCCCTAATAAAGTTGAATCATTTAAAGAAACATTAGAACAATTATATTCTATTAAAACTTCATTAAAACGAATAAAAGTTAAAGTAGAAAATTTAAGACCAACACAAGATAAAATTTATGCTGATGAATTAGAAGGAAGAGAATATGAATTAAAAAAAGGATTAGCAGAGCCTGTTATTGTTGCTAAAACTGGAAACAGATGGATTCTTATTGATGGGCATCATAGAGCAGTAGCATCCATAAATTTAAAACACAAAGAAGTTGATGCTTATGTAATTGACTTAAATAAAGATATCAAATTGGGAATGGAAAAAACAGCTAATAAAAGTGGAATCTACACATTTGAGGATATAAAAATCATTGATGATGATCAACATCCATTAATAGGCATTACAGAAAGCATTAAAAAAGGAAATAATAAAAAAAAGCTTGATGAGATTACAAAAAAATAGAGAGTGTCAAAAAGTGTGGAGATTTTCATCCATTTTTTATCATCATTTTCATGACTTCATAGATGAGTATACAGTCTAATTTTTTTCTCTCTAAAACCCAAATTTATATTCTCTTTTTAGAGTACCAAAAATAAGTAATACTTTTTTCTTAATTTTACATTTGAACTTATACTTAAGCACGGTAAATAAATTGTATAAATTTAAACTAAAAATCAGGACAAAAATTAAAAAAAAAAGAAATGGTGCTAAGCTATTTCAAAAAATAAGATCAATCTCCCGAGAATTACCAATGTGGAGTTGTGGTGAGTGTGAAAATAGCACAGAAGATTGAATACAAATTTTTTTAAATATCGCATTAGCAATTATTCATATATTTTTTATAGTATATAAATGTTTCATAAGTAATACTTTTTTAGGTATTTTATGATATTTTTTAAAATAGATATGTTAACTTTAATTATAAAATAACTTTATAAATTATGTCATTTGCATAATGAAAAAATTATTATCTAAATCAATTTTGAGAAAGATACATTTAATTCAATTTCCAAACTTTTGAAAATAATTTATAAATTAAAAATAATAACAACATCTATTAAGAAACAAAACTATTAAATCAAATTTAATAATAACTACAATTTTTTATCTAAAAAATTTTCAATGAAATTTTCTAAATATTTAATTTAAATTCTTTTTAATTTAAATTACAGGCATAATGGAAAAGTTCTTTAATTTTGAAATAATAATTTTTTTATTAATTTATTTAATTTTAAATATTACATCATAAAAATCTATAATTTTAAATTTTAAATGATATAAATTTATTTTAATTAATATAAATAATTTTGAATTAATATTTTTTAATAATATCTATACTAAACTTTCCATGGTTTCATTGGTTTAAATCCTTGTTTAGCTATTTCTTTACTGGAATCCAAAACATAATTTATAAATTCATTAACCCCAGTTTTATCATTATTTAATGGTACTAAACTAATAACATGCTCTGTTTCTCTTTTTAATATATCGTTCCCCTTAAAAAAACTACCATTTAGAAAAGTATACAATGATTGTGAATTTTTAACCAATTTAAAAGCATCATATTGAGAATTAAGAGTTTTTATAATATTAAAATTTATATTATTATCCTTTAAAGTTTGCCATGCTAATCTTTGAGCAGTACCATTCACTGATACAAAATTAAGATTATTTAAATCATCAAGATATTTTATATTCATTTTTTCTTCATTTGATACTAAAACAAGATAATCATGAGCTATTGGAATAAATTCTAAATCTTTTTTAAATCCTAACAATGGATCATCTAAAGCTAAAATATCAACTAAATTCCTTTTTCCTAAACTATAAGAATCTTCATCACTACAACTATAAAGTCCAACATCCATTGGAAAACCAGAACTTAAATATTCTAAAATCCCTATTGTAATTGGACCACCATAGATCATTATTTTCTTTGCTTCACTAACCCTATTTTGATAGTTGGAATATTTTTTAAGTAATTCATGACCTTTAATTGTTAACTTTGTTCCAGATTTATTAGTTTGAACTAATTGAAAGCCTAACTTATCTTCAGCATTTTTAATTCTGCGATTTAGAACACTATGAGCTATGTCTAAATCATTTGCTGCTTTTCTTTGGGAAAAAGTTTTAGATATTATTTCTAATGTTTTAAAAAGCCTATGATCATAATTTTTTCCGTCAATTTCCATTCCAATTTTAGCTTTAAACTTCATATTTTAAAAATTTAGTAAATATTTTAAAAATAATATTAATTTATAAAAATCTATAATTTTAAATAAGTCATTATGATAAAGTTCTTAAATTTTGAACGATAAATTTTTTTATTAAATTATAGTTACTATGATAAAGTTCTTAAATTTTGAACGATAAATTTTTTTATTAAATCATTTAATTTCAAATATTAATTTATAAAAAGTTATAACCTTAAATTTTAATTAATTTAAATAAATTTTAATTAACATAAATAAATTTTAATTAATATAAATAAATTTTTTTATTAAATCATTTAATTTCAAATATTAATTTATAAAAAGTTATAATTTTAAATTTTAATTAATTTAAATAATTTTTAATTAATATAAATAATTTTAAATTAATATTTTTTAATAATATTTATTTTTAAAAAAGTTATTTATTAAGAACTTTATCAAAACCACTATATTTAATTTAAATTTTTTTATTAAATTAATTAATTTTAAACACTAATTTTAAATATTGATTTATAAAAATCTATAATTTTAAATTTTAGATAATATAAACTTATTTTAAATAATATAAACTTATTTCAAATAATATAAACTTATTTTAGATAATATAAACTCATTTCAAATAATATAAACTTATTTAAATAATATAATTAATTTTAAATTAATGTTATTTATTAATATTCATTTTTAAAAAAATTATTTATTAAGAACTTTTATCAAAGATACTATAATCTAAATTTATTTTAATTAATATAACTAATTTTAAATAAATATATTTTAATAAGATTTATTTCTAAAAATCATTATTTTATGGTGATAAAAATAAGAAAATTTAAACTAAGTTCTAATTATAAAGCACTTGGAGACCAACCAAAAGCTATTAAATCACTTTCCAATGGAATCAAAAAAGGCTTGCATGAACAAACACTACTTGGAATCACGGGTTCTGGAAAAACGTTTACAATGGCGAGTGTTATTGAAGAGGTTCAAAAACCAACATTAGTTATCTCCCACAATAAAACCTTAGCAGCCCAACTTTATGAAGAATTTAAAGAGTTTTTTCCAGATAATGCAGTAGAATATTTTGTTAGTTACTATGATTACTATCAGCCCGAAGCTTATGTTCCAAGAACAGACACATTTATTGATAAAGAAGCATCCATAAATGCTGAAATAGATATGATGAGACATTCAGCCACACAATCTCTTCTAACTCGTGAAGATGTAATCGTGGTTTCAAGTGTTTCATGTATCTATGGTATTGGATCACCAGATGATTACAGTGAATTTAAACTTTTCTTATCCTTAGGAGATAGAATGGATAGAAGTGAAATTTTAAGTCACTTAATTCACATGCAATATGAAAGAAACGATATTGAATTTGATACTGGTCAATTTAGAGTTAATGGTGATGTAATAGATATTAATCCAGTGCATGGCTCTAATCCAATTAGAATAGAACTTTTTGGTGATGAAATTGATGGAATATCCTTAATAGATAAACTTACAGGCAAAAAAATAAATAGTCTTGAGAGAGTAATGGTTTTTCCAGCGAAACATTTTGTTATAGGTGAAGATAAGCTTAAAAGTGCTTTAAATGACATTAATATTGAACTTGATCAGAGATTAAGAGAACTTAACACTCAAAACAAACTTGTAGAATCTCAAAGACTTGAACAAAGAACAAAATATGATGTAGAGATGTTAAATGAAATGGGGTATTGTCCAGGAATAGAAAATTATTCTCTTCATCTTTCAAATCGAAAATGGGGTGAAATGCCATACACATTATTAAAATACTTTCCAAATGATTTTTTAACAATCATAGATGAATCACATGTTACTGTTCCTCAAATTAGGGGAATGTATAATGGTGATAAGTCAAGAAAAGAAACCTTAATAGAACATGGTTTTAGATTACCATCAGCTAAAGAAAATAGACCTTTTAGATTTGATGAATTTGAGAAAAGTGTGGATAAACTAATTTATGTTTCAGCTACACCAGGAGAATATGAACTTTCACGAAGTTTAAATATTGTTGAGCAGATTATTCGACCAACTGGGTTATTAGACCCAGAAATATTACTTAGACCTGTTCAAAATCAAGTGGATGATTTACTCAGTGAGGTTAAAAAAAGAGTTGAAAAAGACCAAAGAATATTAGTCACAACATTGACTAAGAGAATGTCTGAAGATTTAACTGATTACTATAGTAAAATTGGTGTAAAAGTGAAATATTTACATTCAGAAATAGATACTCTTAAAAGAATAGATATTATTGATGAATTAAGAAGAGGAGATTTTGATTGTTTAGTAGGAGTGAACTTACTTAGAGAAGGTCTTGATTTACCTGAAGTTTCACTTGTAGCTATTTTAGATGCTGATAAAGAAGGATTTCTACGTTCAAAAACATCACTTATACAAACCATTGGAAGAGCATCAAGAAATGTTGATGGTCAAGTTTTAATGTATGTGAATAATCATGATGATTTTAAGAACCTAAATGACTCTGTAAAAGAATCTGTAACAATAACACGACAAAGAAGAAAACTTCAAATGGAACATAATAAAAAATATAATATAACTCCACAAACTGTTGTTAGAACATTAAAAGAACGTAAAATAGATGAGAGAATTTATGAAAAAGATGAATTACTAAAAATTCCAAAGGATGAATTGAATGTCTTAATCAGAGATTTAGAATCAGATATGAAAGATGCAGCAACCCAATTAGATTTTGAAAAAGCAGCTGAAATAAGAGATCATTTAATAGAACTAAAAGGTTTAGTTAAAAAGAAATAACTATACGATAAGATTTAGGGATGTGAAAAATTCAAATGATAAGTTTTATTGTAAGACCTTCATTTTTAAGGCATTGTAAAAAGAGGATGGATTTTTGAAATGAAAAGTTAAAAATATGGACTAAAAATTTGTTATGGACTAAAAATTTGATGATATGTATATATTAAATTTTTCCTGCCTAAAAACTAAGTTTTGGATTTTAACTTAAATTAATATTAAATTAATTTTTTAAATAATAATTTTTATTTCATTATTTTTAAAAATAATAATTATAATTTTGTTAATTAAAAATTTAATAATTATGTTTCATTTTTAAAAATTTCATTATTTAAAAACATTATTTCATACAATATAATTAAAATTTATTTATATTATTTAAAATTTATTTATAGTAATTAAAATTTATTTATAGTAATTAAAATTTATTTATATTATTTAAAATTTATTTATAGTAATTAAAATTTATTAAAATTTATTTATATTTATTTATATTTATTTATATTATTTAAAATTTATTAAAATTTATTTATATTTATTTATATTATTTAAAATTTATTTATATTATTTAAAATTTATTTATATTATTTAAAATTTATTTATATTATTTAAAATTTAAAATTATGGATTTTTATAAATTAATATTTAAAATTAAATACTTTAATAAAAAAAAGTTATCGTTCAAAATTTAAGGACTTTTTAATAATGCCTATATTTGAACCATGAAAATATATTTTATTTTGATTATCATTCATCTTTTGGCACATCTTTTATTTTGCACTTGACATTGGTTATAAAACCTTCATCTATTTTAATATCTTTAAGTGCTAAAGCCATTAATTTAATTTCACCAGTGTAATCCCACCAATACTTTTTATGTTCAAGTTGTTTAAAAACTTCATTAATTAAAGTATCTAAAGATTTTGACTGATTAGCAGTGTATTTCATTTCAATAATAACTGTTTGGTCGTTTTTATTGTTTTCAAGAATAAAATCAATTCTACCGTCTTCAATTGCTTTTTCTACGGTTAAATAAAAATCTGTTTCCTCTGTCCATATTGTAAATATCATGGAATAAACTTTCCATTTTTCACTATTGTCCATGCTTATTCTATTATAATAAGGTATACCTGCAATAAATGCTCTTAAATTTTTTGAGAATTTTTTACAATCACCATTGATTAATTCATTCCAAACAATCTTTTGAGAATGTCTAAATTTATTTTCAAACTTTTCAATGTATAATTTAAGGAAATTATCTTTGTATGCTTGTTTGACTTCAAAATTAGGGATTTTCAGACAATAATAAAATTCATTATTTTCAAAAATCTTTTTTTCCACTGTTAAATAACCAGATTGAAAAAGTAAAGTTGTTTCATTAATATTATTTGGGTCTATGGCATCTAACTCTGTAGCCTTTAATATGGTTGGTTTAAAGTAATCTTCAGTGATTTTTCTTTTTTTAAATATTTCAGCTATAAAATGTGGTGTTCCAGTTGAAAACCAAAAACTTTGAAATTCTTTTTGAGCTAAGCTATGAAGAGTAGAGTTAGGATTGAAAACATTATTCACTCCATCCCAACTATAACCATCATAGAAAAAATCAATCCTCTCTAAAGTCTCTTCATAGGTATAATTATTTTTATCTGCCATAACTTGTATATGATCACTATAATATTCTTTTAATTCGTCGTGACTTATACCACAAATTGTAGAATAATCATCATCTAAGGTAATCTCAGTTAGGTTGTTAAATTTAGAAAATATTGATGTTTTTGTGAATTTACTAATTCCAGTAACAAAAACAAATTTGATGTACTCCTCTGATGTTTTTAAAACATTATAAAAATTTTGCAATATTTTCCTGTTTTCATCAGCCAATGAAGTATTATTTATGTTATCGATTATAGGTGCATCATACTCATCAATTAAAACAACAACTTTTTTCCCACTATGTTTATAAAGTAATTTAATTAATTGGGAGAATTTTTTTTCTAATAATAAGTCTTTTTTTATTTCGATCTTTTTTTCATCTGAAATAATATTTAAAGTATCTGTAATTGATTTTCTTAATTCTTCAGGTGATGTATTGGTTTCTTCACTCATATTAAGATGAATAACAGGATATTTTTCATTCCAATCCCATTTATCATAAATATAAGTATCTTTAAACAACTCCTTTTTTCCTTGAAAAAAACTTTCTAAGGTTGAAACCATTAATGTTTTACCAAATCTTCTTGGACGAGAAAGAAAATAATAGGTTTCACCATGATCCAGCATTTTCTTTATAAATCTTGTTTTATCAATATAAATCTTATCCTGTTCAATTAAACTACTAAAATTAGCAATTCCTAAAGATAATCTTCCCCTAATATCCTCTTCCATATTTTTCTAATTTCCCATAATATTTTTTTTAAAATAAGTATATTAAATACTTTTAAGCTATTTTATTCCTTTTTCTCAATTGTACATATTATGATCATCATGGAAAAGTTCTTAAATTTTGAATAATAATTTTTTTTATTAAGTTATTTAATTTTAAACATTACTCCATGAACATCCATAATTTTAAATAATATAAACAAATTTTAAATCAATATAAACAAATTTTAAATAATATAAATAAATTTTAAATATGGTGTATGAAATAATGTTTTTAAGTACAGAAAAACTTCGTTTTTCTAATTGAACAAGTTCAATAATAAGATTTTTTAAATCACACCATAAGTATTAAATTTTTAATTAAAAAAATTATAATTATTATTTTTAAAAATAAAAAAATAAAAATTATTATTTAAAAAATTAGATTAATATTAATTCGAAATTCTTAAAAATATGAT
>JAITPS010000257.1 GCA_031289325.1 Candidatus Methanovirga meridionalis | reverse complement strand
ACAGATAAAGATATGCTTGAGCGGCTTGTCATGAAAGTGACACGAGCCGTTCTTAGGAGAGGTTAGGAGGGAAACCTCCTAATTTTATCCGACATTAATTAAAAACATTTTTTACATCATTACACTTGAATTTAATTAAGTAATGTTTTAATTTTATAAATTTAGATATGATGGATAATATTCTTTCAATGGTGAAATAAAGAATTATTTAATAAAATTTTATTATGGATTGGTGCTTGATGAATGGAATAGATATTTTTACATTATTAATTCTAATAACAGGAATTATAGCAATATTATTTAATATTACTTCAGTATTGATAAATAGAAAAATATTGATTATTTTTACAGCTATATCCAATTTTTTTCGTTATCCATTTTTTACTATTAAACAATCATATTTCGGTATTTTCATGCATTGTTATTTCTTTATTAGCTTTAATAACTTATATATACTATAGTAAAGACCGTGAAACTCCAGAGTTAATAATAATATGTTTCATCTTCATATTTCTATTTTCTGGTCATTTAGATAAAAGTGTTGATTTAGATGGAATAGGCATAATACCTATTTTAGCTTCAATATTCATTCTTTTTGGATTACAAAGCAAAACATTATAATATCCAGACTTTATTTTAGTATGTGCTGTACTTTGGATAATCTATGATCTTAATTTTCAAAAGGAAGCAATCAACATGTTGCCAGCAGGAGGGATTCAATTAATATTTGATATTAATATTCCTTCGCTATTATTGGAGAGTAACATTGTAAATCAGGTTTTATTAATAATAGCCATTTTTAGTTCATTTTTAGTTCATTTTTAGTTCATGATATATTAAATAAGAAAACTGAAGAAGAAATTGATAATTATTAAAACTATAAAATTTTTATATTTTACAAGAATAATGTTGAGCCAAATAAATATATATTAAAATTTTGACATGTAGGTATTTTGATGGATGGAATAGATATTTCTATGTTGATTACAATAACAGGAATTATAGGAATTATATTTAATATTATTTCAGTAGGGGTAAATAAAAAAATATTGATTATTTTTGCATTGTTATCCAATATTTTTTTCGCTACTCATTATTCCCTGATAGGAGCATATAGTGGAGCATTATCATGTGTTACAATATCTTTATTGGCTTTAATAGTTTATATGTATCATAGCAGAGGCAGTAACACTCCAGAGTTAATATCAGTATTTTTTATCTGTATATTCATATTATCTGGTGTTTTTAATTCTAATATTAATTTGGATGGAATCGATTTACTGCCTATTTTATCTACAATAATCAATCTTTATGCATTAAACAATAAAAGTATCAAAGTAGCTAAATTTTATTATTTAATAATTTGCGTACTTTGGATAGTCTACGATCTTAACATTCCTATTATATCATGGGAAAATATTACAAGTCAGACTTTAGTAATAATATTCAATATTGTTACATTCTTATTTCCTAATGCATTAACACAATTGAAGAAAAAAATTAATTAATAGAATCTACTTGCAGAACTATAATGTTTCGCTTAAATATAATATATAGTCATTATGGTAAAGTTTTTAAATTTTGAATGATATTTTTTTTATTAAATTATTTAATTTTAAATATTAATTTATAAAAATTTATAACTTTAAATTTTAAATATTATAAACACATTTTGCTTAATATAACTAATTTTAAATTAATATCTTTTAGTAATATTTATTTTTAAAAAAGTTATTTATTAAGAATTTTATCAAAATCAATATATATTAAAATAGTATGGATATTTTAAAGAAGAATAAAGGGCAAAAAATTGTTTCCCATCACCCTATTAACTTTCTTAAAATAATAGATGGTGATAGAACTAATATTTTTTCTTGAAATAAAAATATTCTTATTTTAATCTTCTAATTATATAAGAAACAATGGTTAAAATAGGAAGTTCTATTAACGGAGCTATTACAAGAGATAAAGCTATTATGGGCTGATTTGGAAAAGCAGTGATTGCAATAGCTAAAGCTATTGGTGAATTACGAGCTAAAGTTGTTAGAGATAGACTTACATAATCTTCATATTTCATCTTAATAGCTATTTTCACTAAACGAGTGAGTATAAAATTTATTATAAAGAATAATACAAAAGGAATAAGTAAAATTATAAAAATCCATAAATTATTAAATAATAAACTTCCTTTTGATGAAAATATTGTAAAAATAGCTAAAGATAATGAAATAATAGCTATTAATTCAAAGTAATTAGATAGTTTCTTGCTTACATTTACAAAATATTTTATGACTTGAGATAAAATAAATGGTAAGATTATAATTAAAATAATAGTTTCAATTAAAAGATTTAAGTCAAAACCACTTAAAACACCTGTAAATAAGAAGATATAAACTGGTAAGAGGATTAATTGGAGTAATAAGTTTAAGGGTAAAATTGAAAGGCTTAACTTCATATTTCCTTTAGCTAAATCCGTGAACAGTAAATACCAATCCGTACATGGAGTTACTAAAAGCATTATAAATCCAATCCATAAGTCTATATGCTGATTTAGAAATATATAACCTAAAATGTAACTTAATATTGGAGTCCATATAAAATTTATTAGAAGAGTTATTTTTATAAATCTAAGATTTATAAATTCTTTTTTAAAGTTTTTTAAAGGAATGTTAATAAACAAAGAAAAAAGCATTAATAATAAAAAGGTAATGGTAAGATTTCCTGAAAAATTTGATATTTGGGAGTTTTGACTCAATAGAAAACCAAATATAATAGCTATTGGCAAAAGCACTGTTTGTAATTTTTCATTTAATTTCATTGTATCTTTATAATGTTGCTTCTTGATGTTAAAATTTATTCATCTATTTAAAACCTAATTTATTTTTTAAGATTTTTATAATTTTAAATTCTTCTTCAAATTCAGGTGAATTCCCATAACCACAATTGGGGCAATGAGCAGATGAACAGTTACTTTTTTCACAAAATTGACATTCGTGATCAATTTTTTCATCAAACTCATATCCACACATACGGCATTTCATATAAATCAACTCTATCAAGAAAGTAAATACACTAATCGCAACATTAAGTCTTTAAGCATTTTTTACTTATATTTTATAAATAATATTTATAAATTATACTATTTAAAATTTTCTTATTTTATGGTGAAATGTAAATTTTGCATGGATTTTCTAACTTTAAAAAATAGAAAATTTTTTAAAATTGAGAAATTAGGCTAAAAATCTTATGACATGTATACTGCCTAAATTTTTTCTCTCTAAAAACCAGATTTCAGATTTTAAATTTCCATCCTCTTTTTTCAGTGTCTATTTTTTTATAAGAAATATACTTTAAATATTAAGTTCAACAGAATAGATTTAGAGTTATTTCATTACAAAAACTAATGGTAGTTACATTATCACTAAAAATTCTTTATATGAAAATTAATGGTTTAAAAATTCTTTAATAATTCTAATAATTAATTAAAAAATCTATTTTTAAAAATTAATTCAGAATAATTTGAAATATATATAAATGGATCCTTAAAATCTTTCTAAAAATAAAAAAAGCAATGATATTGTTAATCATTTCAGTTCAATTATTAAATAGCTAATGGAAGTAATAAAATGATGGTTTTAGTATATATAACATGTTCAGATGAAGAAGAATCAGTTAAAATAGCTGAAAATCTTTTAAAAGAAAGATTAGTTGCTTGTTCTAATATTATAAAAGATATTAGATCGTTGTACTGGTGGGAAAATAAGATTGAAAAAGATAATGAATCAATTCTAATACTAAAAACTATGGAAGATAAATTGGATGAAATTATTAAAAGAGTAAAAAAACTCCATAGTTATGAAAATCCAGCAATAATTGCATTACCCATATTAAAAACATCAGATTCTTATTTGGAATGGATTAAAAATGAAATTAAATAATTTAATCAAGATTATACTCTATAACCAAATTTTTTGCACTTTAAAAACTTTAGTTTTAACTTAGAAAATATAGGGTTTTATTTGCTTTAAAAATTTTTTAATCTTTATTATAATATTCTAATTTTTAAAATTATTTAATAAATCTTATTAATTTATAATAAAATATAGTGTATGAAATAATGTTTTTAAGTACAGAAAAACTTTGTTTTTCTAATTGAACAAGTTCAATAATGAATTTTTTAAAAATAAAATATAATTATTAAATTTTTAATTAAAAAAATTATAGTTATTATTTTTAAAAACGGAGAATTCATTCTCCTAAGTTGAAAATAAATTTTCAACAATAAAGAAATAAAAATTATTATTTAAAAAATTAATTTAATTTCAATTTGAAATTTTTAAAAACGGAGAATCTATTCTCCTAAGTTGAAAATAAATTTTCAACAATAAGATATTTAAAAATAATGATTAATTACAAACATTTTTTACATCACTATAGTTTATTTTATTTAACTTTAAAAAAATAACGATTTTAATTTTAAAAAATTGATTTTAAGAAAAATTAGAAGCAACAATTTTGCAAAAATTTAAGTTTTATTAGAATTAACAATTCTAAGAAGAACAATCAATGAAAACAAGAAAAAAGTAGGAAAAAGTATAAATAGAAAAAGAAAAAAAGGATAAAATAATTATAAATAGTAGAAAATAAAGGTTTTAAGATCTATAAAGTATTTTTTAATTAAATTTAAAAAAGGGTAATATAAAATGAAAAACAAAAAAATTCTTATTACTGGTGGTTTAGGATTCATTGGTTCTCATGCTGTTGAAGAATTAGTGGAAGATAATGAAATTTTAATTATTGATAATGAATCCAGTGGGAAAATTAAGAATATTGAAAATCCTAATCATTCTAATTTGAATATATTAATAGATGATTTAAATATTATAGGATTAAAGGAAGTTCTTGAAGGTGTTGATTATGTTTTTCATTTTGCTGCTATGGCAAATGTTCATTTAAGCATAAAAAATCCATTTTTAGCAAATAAAAATAATGTTGTCGCTACCATTAAATTATTGGAAGCTGTTAAAGACAGTGATATTAAGAAATTTATATTTGCTTCATCATCAGCTGTTTATGGAGATAATTTAAATATACCTTTAAAAGAATCTGAGTTACCATCCCCAACATCACCTTATGCTGCATCTAAAGCAAGTTGTGAATTATATCTTAAATCGTTTTATGAATCCTATGGTTTAGAGAGTGTTGCTTTTAGATTTTTCAATGTATTTGGTCCAAGACAAGATCCTAACTCACAATATGCTGCTGTAATACCAAAATTTATAGATGCGATTATGAATAATAGACAACCAGTAATATTTGGTGATGGAGAACAAACTAGAGACTTTGTTTTTGTAAAAGATCTTGTTAAAGCAAATATTATCGCGACTAAATCTAAGTTTAATGGTGTATTAAATTTAGGTTCAGGTCATGCTATAACCATTAATCAACTTTATTATATTATTAAAGATATACTCCAATCTAACTTAGAACCCACATATATGGATGAAAGAGTAGGAGATATAAAACATTCTCAAGCAAATGTTGATAATCTTAATAAGATACTATTTAAAGTAGATCCAAATTTATTTAAAACACAATTAAAAAATACTGTAGAATGGTTTTTAGAAAATCACTAATACCATTTAATAAATCTTTTTTATAATCTTTTATTTTATTTTTTCCCTTATTTTTTATTTTTTCTACTGTTTCATCCATTAAAATTTACTACTACTTGATTTCAAGTATATTATTATAAATTCACTAAAAAATTTTTATTTTTAATTAAAATAAGGAAATTATTTAAATTATAAAATTCATATTATTATTTAAAAAATAATTGTAGTTCAATAATTTTAAAAAATAATTGTAGTTCAATAATGAAGTTTTTAAAAATGAAAAATAATTATTAAATTTTTAATTAAAAAAATTATAGTTATTAAATTTTCAATTAAAAAAATTATAGTTATTGTTTTTAAAAATAAAGAAATAAAAATTATTATTTAAAAAATTAATTTAATATTAATTTGAAATTTTTTAAAACAGAGAATCTATTCTCCTAAGTTGAAAATAAATTTTCAACAATAAGATATTTAAAATAAATGATTAATTACAAACATTTTTTATAACACTATAAAATAAATATTATTAATTAAAATGTAGTGGTTTTGATAAAGTTCTTAATAAATAATTTTTTTAAAAGTAAATATTATTAAAATATATTTATTTAAAATTATTTTTAAAATTAAATATTATTAAAAAATATTAATTTAAAATTATTTATATTAATTAAAATATATTTATATTAATTAAAATTTAAAATTATAGATTTTTATAAACTGATATTTGAAATTAAATAAGTTAATAAAAAAAAGAAAAATTCATAGTTTAAAATTTAAAAACTTTTTCACAATAACCATAAACATTATTAAAAAATGTTAATTTAAATTATTTATATTGATTAAAACATATTTATAATCAATATATTTTAATGACATAAAAAATTTGGAAATTTTGATAAAAATAATTATTGGACAACCCAATAATAAATTATAAACTTTGTCTTATTTTCTCTTTTATTGCTTCCCACATTTTTTGTTCTTCTCCACAACCACCAGATGCAATAATGTAATCTGAATCAGAAGATAATATAATTTCATAAATTTTATTTATTTTTTCATTGGAATTTATTATTGGATAAAATTCACTATTATAACTCTCTTTAATAACATTATAACATTTTTCACCCATAACTGAATTTCTACCACCAGGTAAAACACTGACCTTAAATGGATTAGCTTCTTTAATTACTTTTAGATGGTCATCAAAAATCTCTTCTTCATAATCATCAGGACTCATATAAATAAAATGAAGATTATCATTCTTCATTATTAATTTCATGAATTTAAGATTAACATTCAATGCTTCACCATTATCGCCTTGACCTAAACCAACATGTTTAGTTAATTCACTATTTTTTGAATTTAAATTATTTTTATTTATTTCAAAGATTTCAAAACGACCTTGAGGCAATATTTCTTTACTTAATTTATTAAAAATTTTTTTAACATTATCCTCAAATTTTTCAGGTTTTGAAGTAAATGAGGCATAAGTAGTAATAGCTGTTAGTCCATTGTTAATATTATGTAGTCCAATTGGAGGAAAATCACATTCAAACTTAAAATTAAAATTATCTTTTAGAAAATAATTGTATGGGTTTCCAGAAACTTTAAATCTCCATCTATCATCATTAATTTCAATTTCATTTACCTCAACTTGAGTTTTTGGTTTGGAAAATCCACAATCACAACTATAGAATATAGTATTATTAATTGGATTGCTTTCATTATATTTTAAATCCTCCTCAACATTTGAACTGTTATCTAAACTATTATTAACATTTATATCATATTGTAAATTTTTAGAACATATAGGGCATTTTTTATTTTCAGTTTCTAAATTTATTGAGGATGTAAAATAATTCACTTTAAGTTCATAACCATTTTCTTCAGCTTCTTTTTCTTTATTTTTAGTAATAAATGTTATGTAAGGATTATCTCCATTACTTACAATAATTCCTTTGTTCATGTTTTTTGAAAGAAGTGATTTAGCATGAAGATAATTCTCAAACTTATTTTTAACTGCTCCTATATGGACATGTTCTCTCGAAACATTTGTATACACAACACCAATCGGATCTACATATTTCTGAACTTTATCAGGAATCCCGTGAGCAATATCTCTAATACCATATTCAAAGATACCAAAATCAACATTATTATTAAGTAAACCTGTTGCAATTGCATTTATTGTATTACTTTCATAGTTAGCAGCTATTTTATACTCATTTTCCATTAAATTAATTAAAATTTTAGTAGATGTTGTTTTACCGTTGGTCCCAGTTATTATGATGGATCCATATTTTGGATTTTTAGCTAATAATTTCAAACCATTAAATGATGCTATTTTTAAAAATATGAATCCTGGAAAACTCTTACCCATTCCTTTACCTAATTTTACACCATATAATGAAAGTTTTCCAGCAATTTTAGCTATTAAATACCTAATATTGATCATCTTGTCACCATAATTAGTCCATAATTAGCTTATTTATATAATTCATTAATTTATATATCAGTTATTAGTTTATTTATATTTTCATTATTTTATTATAGTTTATATTAGTCAAAATATACTTATATTGTTTAAAATACATTTATATTATTTAAAATATACTTATATTATTTAAAATTTAAAATTATAGATTTTTATAAACTGATATTTAAAATTAAATAAGTTAATAAAAGAATTTATTATTCAAAATTTAAGAACTTTTCCACAATGACCATAAATTAAATACTTTAATAAATTCAAAATTGATTAATAAATTTAAAATTGATTAATAAATTTAAAATTGATTTATATATTATAAAATATATAATTTAATGTGTGTAAGTTATTGTAATTTATATATCAAACTCTATAATTTTATAGTAGCTTTGATAAGGTTCTTAATAAATAACTTTTTTAAAAATAAATATTATTAAAAAATATTAATTTAAAATTATTTATATTAATTAAAATAAGTTTATATTATTTGAAATTTAAAATTATAGATTTTTATAAATTAATATTTAAAACTAATTATATTAATTAAAATAAGTTTATGTTATTTAAAATTTAAAATTATAGATTTTTATAAGTTAATATTTAAAATTAAATAATTTAGTAAAAAAAAATTATTATTCAAAATTTAAGAACTTTTTCATAATGAATATAAATAACATTTTAATTTGTTCTTTATTTTAATTTGTTCTTTATTTTAATTTTAAATTTTAGCTAAAAAAATAATTTATTAAAAATTTAATGTTTTATAACTAATAAAAAATCAAAGATTTTTAAACTAATAAATTAAGTTTGATTAAAAGTTGTTTTTATACAAAATATTAATAATTTAATCAATAACACTAATATTTGGAGGAAAATAATGGAAAGGCATCTTAAGATCACTGGATTACATGTTATAACTGGATTAATTGCAGCAGGATTATCAGCATCTTTTTCTTTAGGATTATTTGGGTTAAAAAATGAAGTTATTGCGGCTGCTCTTGGATTAGCTATTTTGTATGCTACTGGTCAAATATCTGATAAATTGTTTGGGCAAGGAGAAGTTAAAGGATTAAAAGCTTGGTTTGGAGATGGAATACTTCCTTTTCTTTCTATGTGGTTTCTTATTTGGATTATTCTCTATAATTACATAGGTTTTCCACCTATTAACTAACTATTTTTTCATTGGTTTCCATATTTTTTTATTGGTTTCCATACAACACTCTTTTAGATTTATCTAAATCTTGAATTGTATCTAAAAGACTTTTAAATGAACTATCAATTTTTTTATACAGAGTATTCATATCCAATGTAATAGCATCCTTTGAAGATAAGTCAAATCTTATTGTAGGGGAAGCACCTGGCATTGAAACTGCAGGGATAGTGATTATACCCTCTTCTTTTAATAATAATGCTGCCCAAATAAAACATAAATCAGAAGAAGAGATAAATTTGTATATCTGAGATAAAGTTTGTTTATCAATTTTTCCACAACCATTAATTTCCTTTTGTAATCCTTTTTTTGAAATCATAATGCCTGTTGGAGTTTCTTCAAAGAAAGAATAGCTATTTAACATAGATATTAACGATTTTTTTCTTTGCAATGACTTTAAAAGATTTTCTTTTTTGAATGCTTTTAATCCATTGACAATAGCTATTATTGATGGAGGCTGAGCTTCTAAACCAAATTGATAAGCTTTTGATTTAATTTTATCTATTAAATTAGCACGACCTGCCATTAAACCACCACGAGGTCCAGGCATTAATTTATCTGTACTTGTAATAACTAAATCTGCTCCTAAATCAATAGCTTTTTTTTGATTGTAAATAACAGTTCTAAGTCTTGCACCAGAAGCATCATCAACAAAAACAGGAATATCATGCTCATGAGCAATAGCTATTATTTTTTTAAATGTTTCCTCATCTAAAACCCTATGATCCATTGTAGAACCAGTGATAACAATAAGAGAAGTATTATTTGCAATATAAAAATCATCAATATTATCAAATTCAAGATATTTTCCTTTAACTATATCAACACTTTTTATAATTGAAGGATGGGATGGAAGTTCAGGTAAGAAATGAATTAAATAGCTATCTGCTTTTACTAAAGTTAGTATTGTTGCTAAAATACCTGAACTTGTTCTATTAACAGCTAAAATCTTTTCGCCACCAAGATGTTTTTTTCCAAGTTCTTCAAGTTCTTCTTCAAAAATAGCTGGACCAACATAGGTTTCTAAAAGATTTAAATCATTCTGATTAGCTATAAATCCTCCTGATAATCCTGTTAAATCATATAGGTTTTCTCTTCCTTGATTTTTTATAATGTCCCTTATTATTTTAAGAGAATTTTCTCTTTTTTTTACTTCATCTATTGGGTTGTTAACAAGCATAAAAATCATCAAAATAAAAATTAATAAAGAACAATTATTTAAAAAATAGTATTCAATGAATTGAAATTTATTCTAATTTGAAGTTTTTAAATGCTTCTATAAAAATGTCTAAGTCCTTATCAGATATTGGTAATGAAGCATGTATGTCATCTCCCTCTGTATAAGCATATTCACCATCTGTAACTTTACCATCAGCAGTGGTGTAAATAATAATACTATCAACCTCATCAGGTTTTTTAGCAGGCAAAAAAATCTCTACAGAAGCAGCCAATGTTTCCAAAAATTCTTCTTTTTCAATATCATCTTTTAAAACTTTTTTAAATTTTCTTATTCTTGATTTAAACTTTTTTTGAGCATTTGCTTCAATATTTTTAGTCTTCGCTTCACTATTTTTAGTCATAATACCACCATTTTTATCATGAATATATTTTAATCATATTTATTTTTATTTAATCTAATTTTAAAATGTACATTATTTAATATTTTAATTAATTGATATTTTATTTATTTCTTAAAAAATATTTATTTTATTTAAATATATTATTTATTGAATTGATATTCTATATTAGCATTAATAACTTATATATACTATAGTAAATTTAAATATATTATTTATTGAATTGATATTCAATTAATTAGTAATTTAACTTTTAAAATAATTATTTTATTAATTATTTTTTTAATATAGGTTATATATAAATGTATAATAGTATTTTTTAATAGTTGTTATAAATAGGTGAAAATTGTAGTCATTATGGAAAAGTTTTTAAATTTTGAAGTATAAATTTTTTTATTAAATTACTTAATTTTAAATATTAATTTATAAAAATCTATAATTTTAAATTTTAAATAATATTAATATATTTTAATTAATATAAATAATTTTGAATTAATATATTTTAATAATATTTATTTATTAAGAACTTTATCAAAATCAATATATTCATTTTTTAAATCGTTTATAATTATTAAAAATTAATAGATATAAGTATTACCCATATTTTAAATATTTATAGATATTAATAAATAAACATCAGTAAAAATTTAGACGGTGCCGTGAAAATATATGGATACATAGATTTGCATCTGACACTATAATAAGGAGATAAAAATGAAATATGAAGGTATAAAATATAAAAAATTAAATGAATATCTTTTAAAATTAGAGAATGATAAAAAAACTTTAACATTTGCTGATATTGAGCAAATTATCGAAACTAAATTACCAGATTCAGCTCATAAGTATAATGCCTACTGGGCTAATGTGAGCCATCAATATCGTCAATCTGGGGCATGGATATCGGCTGGATGGAAAGTTGTAAAGAAGGATTTGGATTCTAAAGAGATTACTTTTAAGAGAAAAGATGCTGTAAAAAGAGAATAAAAATTCACAATATAACTATGGATACAAATTTTGTATTCTATTGAAGATTTTAATGTATTTTTAGAAAATTTGGATGATTTGTGGTGTTTTGAGGAAACTTTTAGTAACATTTATATAATGAATCAAATAAACTTTTATATATTAAGATAAATTTTCTTATTTTAGGAGAATGTGAAAAAATGTGTACAAGTATTTTTACTAAAACTGAAGATGGAAAACATTTTTTAGCGAGAACAATGGATTTTTCTTTTCCTTTGGAAGGAAATCCTATTTTCTTACCTAAAAATTTTGATATTAAGAATTTTATCAAAGTTACTATATTTAATTTTAAATATTAATCTATAAAAATCAATAATTTTAAATTTTAAATAATATAAACTTATTTTAATTAATATAATTAATTTTAAATAAATATAATTAATTTTAAATAAATATATTTTAATAATATTTAATTTTTAAAAAATTATTTATTAAGAACTTTATCAAAGCTAATATAATTTGTTTTTGAAGTTTAATGGTTTGTTTTTTGAAGTTTAATGGTTTGTTTTTATCAAACTTTTCATCTTAAACCATAACTTAGTTTTAAATTTATAGGAATTAGAAGAAAATGAAATATATAGTAATAATTGGAGATGGAATGGCTGATTGGGCATTGGATGAATTAAATGGGAAAACTCCTCTTCAAGTAGCGGATAAGCCAAATATTGATGATTTGACTTTGGGGGGAAAAGCAGGATTATTAGAAAATGTTCCTAAAACTTTAAATCCTGGTTCTGATGTTGCTAATATGGCAATTTTTGGTTATGATCCCTTAAAATATTATTCTGGTAGAGGTCCTCTCGAAGCTGTTAGCATTGGTCTTAA
Source organism: Candidatus Methanovirga meridionalis (assembly GCA_031289325.1). GTDB lineage: Archaea > Methanobacteriota > Methanobacteria > Methanobacteriales > Methanobacteriaceae > Methanovirga > Methanovirga meridionalis. The sequence continues at coordinate 6,758 of JAITPS010000257.1, read as the reverse complement.
ACTTTCATATAATGATGTAGTATTTAGATGTAATTTAGTAACAGAGAAAGATGGGAAGTTAATAAGTTCTAATGCTGATCATATCAGTTCTAAAGAAGCGAATATTCTTATTAATCATTTAAATAAATCATTATTTGATGAAAATAATCTATTTGGAAAATTTTTATCAGATGATCCACTTTTTTATTTTGGAATGGATTACAAACACTTATTTGTAATTAAAAACCTTTCTCTTACTAACATTAGTCTTATTCCTCCTCATGATATTATTGGAGATGAAATTAATAGCTATTTAACTTTGGATGGTGATGCTAAAATTATTAAAGATTTAATTTTACAATCAAAGGAAGTTTTAGAAAATCATCCAATAAATGAAAAACGAGTTGAACAGGGAAAAAACCCTGCTAATATGATTTGGCTTTGGGGTCAAGGATTGAAACCAAAATTTCCATTATTTAAAGATCTTTATGGTTTAAAAGGTTCTGTTATCACTGGTGTTGATTTATTAAAAGGAATTGCTCTTTGTGCTGGTTTAGATATTGTAAATGTTCCAGGTGCAACTGCTTTTTATGATACGAATTATAAAGGGAAGGGAAAATATGCTGTTGATAACCTAAAAGAGCAAGATATTCAATTTGTTCATATTGAAGCTCCTGATGAAGCAGGACATGATGGAAATATTGAAGAGAAAATTAAAGCTATTGAAAGAATTGATAAATATATTGTGGGTCAGATTTTAGATAACATTAATAGTTATGGGGATTATAAAATAGCTATTCTTCCAGACCATTATACACCAATAGCTATTAGAACCCATTCAAGAGATCCAGTCCCTTTAGCTATTTATTCAACCACGGATGTTGGTGATGAAGTTAAGGTTTATGATGAATTTTCTGTTGTTAAAGGTTGCTTAGGTACAGATAAAGGTCATAATTTAATTAATAGATTACTTAATCGTTGTTGATCTTATTTTTAATTGTTGTTTTTTTATTGCTACTCCAGCTGTCAACTTAAGAATTTTATTATAAATAATTCATTATTAAATTATAATCTAATTAAAGCATATAGTAATTGTTTAATGAGGATTTCAAATGAAAATGCCGAAAACATTAGATAACAAAACTATGGGTTCTGTTTATAAAGAATTACAGGAAAATATTGAAAATGGAACAAAATTATCTGTAATTGCGGCTACTTTTACACTTTATGCCTATGAGGGACTAAAAGAAGAGTTGAAAAAAATAGACAATATGCGATTTATTTATAAAAATTCTGGGGTTTTGGAAAATAATAATTCAGAAGTTCGTGAGTATTACATTAACAATAATAAAAGAATTTATGGAAACCCATTTGAAATTAAACTTAGAAATGAACTTACTCAATCCTCAATTGCTAAAGATTGTGAGGAATGGATTAAAGAAAAACTTGAAATAAAATCATTTAAAAACAATGGCTCTAACACTAACATGATTTGTGTTGAAAATGATGAAGATGATAAAAATTTAGCAATGAATGGAGGATTAGACTTTTCAGCAAATGGTTTAGGATTAACACCGTCTGATGCAAAAGAAGGTGTTCAGTGTATTTATGGAAAAAAATATTGTAGTGATAATTTAAGAATCTTTGATTCCATCTGGAATGATGATAATTTAGAAGATGTTAAATATGAAGTTATCAATCAAATAAAAGTCATCTATAAAGAAAATTCTCCTGAATTTATTTATTTTGTTTCAATGTACAATATATTTGCTAATTATTTGGATGAATTGAAAGAAGATACCATCACTAATGCAGATGCAGATATTAAAGAAACAAAAATCTGGAATACTTTATTTAAATTCCAGAAAGATGCTGTTATTGGAGCTATTGATAAAATTGAAAAGTATAATGGTTGTATTATAGCAGATAGTGTTGGATTGGGTAAAACATACACGGCACTGGCTATAATAAAATATTACTATGATAGAAACCATAGAGTTTTAGTTTTAACACCAAAAAAACTTAGAGAAAATTGGACAGTTTATGCAGATACAGATATTAGAAACATTTTTGAAGAAGATAGATTTACATATAAGGTTTTAAACCATACAGACTTAAGTAGAAAAAAAGGATATTCTGGAGACACAAATCTTGAAACTGTTAGATGGGAAGGATTTGATCTTTTAGTTATAGATGAATCCCATAATTTTAGGAATAGGAATCCTCGTAAAGATAAACAAACAAGATATGATAAATTAATGGATGATATTATCAAATCAGGACGAAAAACTAAGGTTTTAATGCTTTCTGCAACCCCAGTGAATAATGGCTTAAAAGATATTAAAAATCAGATAGAATTAATAACTGGTCAAAAAAATAATGCTTTTGAGGAAGTAGGCATAAATAGTCTTCAAGGAACTTTAAAAACAGCACAACAAAGATTTAATAATTGGACTAAGTTAGATGAAAGGTATAGAACAAATAAAAAATTCATTGATATGATGGATATGGAATATTTCAAGTTACTTGATACCATTACAATTGCCCGATCTCGAAAACATATTGAAAAATATTATGGTTTAGATGAAATTGGTCATTTTCCCTTAAAGAAAACCCCTATAAATAAAAATCCTGATATTGACATTGCAAATGAGTTTTCTTCAATTGAAACTATTAGTGAAGAAATTTTAAAACTTTATTTAGGAATTTATTCCCCATTGTCTTATATTTTACCGTCTAAAGTGGATTTATATGAAAAAAAATATGATACCGTTGTTGGAGTAAATGAAAATGTATTTAAACAAGCTGATCGTGAAACTCAATTAATCAAGTTAATGAGAATAAACATGCTTAAAAGGATGGAGAGTTCTATTTATGCATTTAGAATAACTTTAGAAAATCTTATAGGAAAAATTGATGATGCTTTAGAAAAAATAAGTAATCATGATGAAACTGAATTTAATCCTGATTATGATATAAGATTAATTGATCCAGATGAAGATGACTTTGATGATTTGATTTTTGGTAAAAAGAAAAAAGTTCTCCTCCAAGACATGGATTTAGTGAAATGGAGTCAAGATTTAAATGAGGATAGAAAAAGACTTAAATTGCTTTCAGATGATTCTAAACAAATTAATCCAGATAGAGATAAAAAATTACAAGAACTAAAAGAATTGATTGTAGATAAAATTAACAATCCAATCAATGAAAATAATAAAAAAATAGCTATTTTTACAGCCTTTGCTGATACTGCAAACTATTTGTATAAAAATATCAATAATTGGGCTTTAGAAGAACTTGGTATTTATTCATCACTTGTAACTGGAAGTGTAACAAAAACTAATCTAAAAGAATCAAACTCTAAGTTCAAAAATGAAATGATTATCAAATCAAAAAATATTAATGATATTTTAACTAATTTCTCTCCAAAATCAAAAAATAGAACTGAAATTTATGGTGATTTTGATATAGAAATTGATTTACTAATTGCTACAGACTGTATTTCTGAAGGACAAAATTTACAAGATTGTGATTATTTAATTAATTATGATATTCATTGGAATCCTGTCAGAATTATTCAAAGATTTGGAAGGATAGATAGAATTGGTTCTAAAAATGAAGAAATACAATTAGTTAATTTCTGGCCAAATATGGAACTTGATGAATATATTAATCTTTCTGATAGAGTTGGAAGTAAAATGTTTTTAGTAGATCAATCAGCTACAGCTGATGAAAACATATTCTTAGAAGATGATGGTGCAAAAAATGAAGCAAACTATCGCGAAAAACAACTTAAAAAATTGCAGGATGAAATAGTTGATTTAGATGATGTTTCAGATGGAATTTCTATAACTGATTTTACATTTAATGATTTTAAAATAGATCTTAGAGAGCATTTAAAAGAAAATGAAGATAAATTTAAAAATGCACCAACTGGTATTTATTCAATAGTAGAAATAGAAGATAAATTAAAAGAGGATTTAGAATCTGGGGTTATATTTCTTTTAAAACAAACACATGGAGAAATTGATTCAAAAGACAAAAATGCATTAAGTCCATATTATTTAGTGCATATAAATGAAGAAGGGGAAATTAAATACAATTATACACATGCCAAAAAAATATTGGATAACTATAAAAAATTATGTTCTGGTAAAAATAAAGTTTTTAAAAGTTTAGTTAAAGATTTCAATAAAAAAACCATAGAAGGAAAGAAAATGGACAAATATTCAAATCTTTTAAAAATAGCTATTGAAGGAATAATAGGCAAAAAAGATGAAAGTATGGTTGATACTTTATTTTCATTAGGTGAAACTGCAACTCCACATAGTTTTACTGGTATAAATGATTTTGAATTAATAACTTTTTTAATTTTAAAGTAATTAATGGTTATGTTTGGTGATTTTCATTTTAATTGAAAGAATTTTGAATTTTCCTGAAGAATGTAAAAGAAAAACTAAAATATTTAAAGAAAAGATTTACAGTCAATCAGAGATTACAAATAAAAATAAAACTCTTTTTATCAATAGTATTGATGAAATAAGATGGGTTTTTGCTTTAAATAAAGATAACATTAGGATTTTTCCATTTATTAATGAAGATAGAAATTATAGTGAGGTTGAAGTAATAAATGTTATTTTAAAAGAGGATAAAATATCTAAAACAATTGTAGAAATACTTTTAAGATATATTCCAAATCCAACAATATTAAGTTTTGAACATGAAAATAAAATATCTTTATTTTTGGCTCATAAATTACTTAATAGAGTAGATAAAAGAAAAACAACAATAGAAAAAATAATTCAGGCAAAATGGATGGAAGTAGATAATTTAGATGATATTGATAAATATTTTTTAAAATCAATACAAATAGAAAATTTAAAAGCAAGTAATTTTTATAACTACTACGATAAAATAATTAATAATATATATTTATACAATGCATCAAAGAATGTAAATAAATTGTTAACTCCAAATATTAACATTAGTCAAGAAGAATTATTTGAACTAAGTGAAGAAATAATAGGCAATGAAAAATTGATAAAAAATTACAACAAACAATTAGACAAGGAATCATACTCCAAAAAAATAGTAGAATTAAATAGAAAACGAACAAAAATATTAAATAGGCAAGCAGAGATAGAAAAAATAATTTCATAATATATGGAGAGAATAAATGTTCAATGATTTTCTTATAAAAAGAATGCTTTTCATTAACACTATCCATAGTCCTTATGGAAAAGTTATTAAATTTTAAAATAATAATTTTTTTTATTAAATTATTTAATTTTAAATATCACTTTATAAAAATCCATAATTATAAATTTTAAATAATATAAATACAATTTAATTAATATAAATACAATTTAATTAATATAAATACAACTTAATTAATATAAATACAATTTAATTAATATAAATACAATTTAATTAATATAAATAATTATAAATTAATATTTTTTAATAATAATTATTTTTAAAAAAGTTATTTAATAAGAACCATATCAAAACTACTATAATACAATATGAAGAATAATAGTATTAATTGTTAAAATAGGGTTTATGAAAAAAGGAGGTATGAGAAATGAAAAATATAGAAAAATTAAAGAAATTCCTTAATATATTAAAAAAAGAAATAGGGTTTTCATTTAAAATTGATGACTTCGATAACAGAGTGAAACTTCAAAAATATGTGTTTATATCTAAATATTTTGGCTTTGATCATAATTATAATTACAATTTATACTTAAGAGATCCATATTCATCTGATTTATCTAATGATTATTATAATAATTCTCTTGACATGAAGGAATCTAATAATTCATTAAAAATGAATATAGTTCCTTTTTTTATCTCTAATTATGAATAAAGATATTGATTGGTTAGAATCTGCAACCACTATGCTGTCTTTATATAAAAATTATAATAAGAATTTTAACAATTCACCAAAAAAAGATTATGATAGACTAATTAAAGAAACAAAAATTATTAAACATAAAATTGATGAATATGTAATAAAGTCTGCATGCAATGATTTAAAGAAAATAAATCTTTTCAACTGATTTTTCACGGATAAAAATTATTATATTGACACAGATTATTTATCTCATTATATTTTTTGGGAAAATACTGATTTAAAAAAGCTTTTAGGAAAATATAAAGAAAATGAAGAACAAAGACAGAAGTCTTTGAAAAAAAATTCAAAGTATAAGTCACAATAAATATTTAACATTTAAGGAGTTAGGGATGTGATGAATGTTTTAATTTCTATTAAGCCAAATTATGTTGAAAAAATAGTTTCAAAGGAGAAAACTTATGAACTTCGGAGAACTATTTTTAAAAAAGAAGTGAAAAAGGCCTTTATATATTCAACTTATCCCGAAAAAAAGATAATTGGATATTTCAGACTATTGAAATATACAGTATCGAAAAAATATTTGTAAGTAAAATGATTAATATGACACATACTGAATAAAAGAAAAAGAATGAATAAAATGAAAAGTTTAGAAAAAGTGTGTAAAAAAAAAAAGAAATTTACTAAGCATGTATGAAAGAAAACACTATAAAAACACAATATTTCAATTGTAGTTTTTTTGTAGTATATATACTTTACTACAATTTTAGTACTTTTTTAGTACATTTTTAGTACCTTTTTAGTACTTTTTTAGTACATTTTTAGTACATTTTTAGTACATTTTTAGTACATTTTTAGTACATTTTTAGTACATTTTTAGTACATTTTTAGTACATTTTTAGTACATTTTTAGTACATTTTTAGT
>JAITPS010000252.1 GCA_031289325.1 Candidatus Methanovirga meridionalis | reverse complement strand
TATTCCACTAAAACAAGGATTAATTCTATTTATTGTTATTATAAAATTTTGTTTGTTATTAGTGAAGTAAGGTTCTTAAAAATCTGCTTAGATTTTGTCCAAGATTTAAATGGATTATATGGATTTGTGTTTAAATATTATGGTTAATATTGAATTTATTTTTCATTTTCATGGTTAATTTTAATCTGATTTTAGATTTCAAGGCATGTAAAATATGTCATGGCATTAAATAAGCATGGAAAATGCTTGAAAATTTACTTTATTTCTAACACCCTATAACCTCTAAAAATTGTTTAAATAAAAAGGAGTTTAAAAATTAAAAATATTTTCATAATTAAATACATAAATTCGAAAACTATTTATATTAAATTGTGCAATACAATATTAATAGGATTAGATTTTCGAGGTTTGCACAAAACTTCAAAAAAACAAGCATTTTCAATGTTTTTTTAAGATGATCCAAGAAAAAATCTTAGCTATTCCACTAAAACAAGGATTAAAACTTATTTATTGACAATTCCTTTGATGCGACTCGTCCGAAAACAAGCTTATTCCACTAAAACAAGGATTAAAGCTTATTTATTAACTGTTCAACCAGTCTTACTTTTGTTTAATGCCTCTTTTATTCCACTAAAACAAGGATTAAGACTTATTTATTGACTCAACACCTAACAAAGGTTCCCAATCAGATATAAATATTCCACTAAAACAAGGATTAAAACTTATTCATTGACTTAGTAATATACTCAATATCAATTTTTATATTAATTATTCCATTAAAACAAGGATTAAAGCTTTCATTAACCATTCTAATCTGTATACTTATACATCAGTAGATCATATTCCACTAAAACAGGGATTGAAATTTATTTATTGACACAATATCGAAAATTTCAATACTTTTCAAATATACGAGAGAAAAAAAACATTGATAAAATTCCTAATAAATATAATGTGTTAGATTTTGAGCAAAAATCGAAGCATGTACTTGTGTTTTTCAGAATGTTTTAAGTAAATATATACATTATTTTCTAAAAATACATTTTTATATGGGATTTTAAATTAAAACATCCTGATTTAAGTTTTGATACAATGAATAAGCAGATAATTAAGCTTTGTTGAATGTGTAGAAAATAATCTATAGTAAAAATACTTTAAAACAAAATCCAAATATTTAATAGCTATACTTAACATTTTTAAAGCTTTATTAATTCTACTTATTGATATTATAAGATTTTGTTTGTTATTATTGAAGTAATGTTCTTAAAAATCTATTTAGATTTTGCCCAAGATTTAATGGGTTATATGGCTTTATATTTAAATATTATGGGTAATCTTGAATTTATTTTTCATTTTTATGGCTAATTTTAATGTACTTTTAGACTTCCAAGCATGTAAAATATGTCATGGTATTAAATAAGTATGGAAAATCCTTGAAAATTTACTTTATTTCTAACACCATATAACCTCTAAAAATTATTTAAATAAAAAGGAGTTTAAAAATTAAAAATATTTTCATAATTAAATACATAAATTCGAAAACTATTTATATTAGGCTGTGTTAATATTATATTATTATGGTTAGGTTTTCGAGGTTTGCACAAAACTTCAAAAAAATAAGCATTTTCAATGTTTTTTTAAGATGATTCAAGAAAATTTTGGCTATTCCACTAAAACAAGGATTAAAACTTATTCATTGACTAATATTATCTTTGTATAATGGATATTAATGAGAATATTCCACTAAAACAAGGATTAAAACTTATTTATTGACACAGTAGCACTGATGACTGGAATGCATGATGACATATTCCACTAAAACAAGGATTAAAATTTATTTATTGACCCACCCCTATATTCTGCAATATTTTCAATAAAAACAATTCCACTAAAACAAGGATTAAAACTTATTTATAGGCTTCTTATATACAAAAGCATAGTCAATATTTTTGTATTCTACTAAAAAAAGGATTGAAATTTGTTTATTGGCACAATATCGAAAATTTCACTACTTTTCAAATCATCATATTCCATTGTAGTAAGAAACTTAAATTTTGGCAAAATTGATGATTCTTTGAAAAAGTGTCAATTACTCCAAGTTTTTAAAAAAATCATTTGAATAAAAAGTTAACTACATATACAAAAGAAAGAAATATTGATAGAACTTCTAATTATGAATGGTTTACCCCATTAGACATTTGTAATGATTTTGAATCTTTTACTTTACAATAGTATTTTATATTGAAAAATCACATTCCAAATCTTAGCTTTAAAAAATATGATCAAATACAGAAATTATCCATACTAATTTTAAACTCTTGATTTTTATCCACAAAATCCAATAAAATTTTAAAAATATTGCTATTAATTAAATGTTCATAACATCTTTCATAATAAAAAATTCTTAAATCATAACCATACTTTTTGTTAATATAGATGTTTTAAATGAAAAGAAATAGCTATCAACCTTGCAAAATAACTAAAACATTCAGAAAACGAAAAATTATTTTGTTTGGTTCTCTTACTCGCACTATGATCATAAGCATTCAGATATTGATTTTCGTATATTAACAAGCAAAAAAGAGATAAATCAAATTGAAGAGTATAATGTTTGATAATTTCCAAAAACCTTTTTTTGTTTTTTATTAGTATTAACTTTTTCTATTTTCATACTTTTTCAACCATTTTTATTACATTTTCATTGCCTTTTTTAAGGTTCTTATTTCTTTT
>JAITPS010000251.1 GCA_031289325.1 Candidatus Methanovirga meridionalis | reverse complement strand
TAAAATTTATATTATGATGGTTTGATAAAGTTTTTAATAAGTAATTTTTTTAAAAATAAAATATAATTATTAAATTTTTAATTAAAAAAATTATAGTTATTATTTTTAAAAATAAAGAAGTAAAAATTATTATTTAAAAAATTAACTTAATATTCATTTGAAATTCTTAAAAATGGAGAATAAATTCTCCTAAGTTGAAAATAAATTTTCAACAATAAGATATTTAAAAATAATGATTACTTACAAACATTTTTTCATCAATATAATATAAATACATTTTTAAAATGTTTATTTTTAAAAAAATTATCTAATTAAGAATTTATCGAAAACACTATAAATTAACATGCTCTTTATATTAAAGATATTTATTTTCATGATTTATGGGAGATGAAATTCATGTTGAAGTCTAAACTAAGAAGAGATCATCAATATTTATTAAATAACTATTTCAATTTTCATGTTTTAGATATTTATTTCAAAAAATACATCGAAAATAAATATTTAAGATTTATATTGGCTACATTTTCTTTTCCTTTTTATATAATAAAAAATTGGAATAATATTAATATAAATGGGATTGAATTAGTTGTAACTACAAAATGCAACTTAAACTGCAAAGATTGTGTTAATTTGATGCAATATTATGATAATCCTTACAATATTGAAATTGAAAACCTTGTATATGATGTTAAACAGATAATTGATATAGTGGATAATATTTTAGAGCTTAGAGTTATTGGGGGTGAACCTTTATTAAATACTGAGCTTCCAAAACTTCTAAACTTCCTTGCTCATCAAAAAAAAATTTTGACGATAGTTATATCAACAAATGGGACTGTATCCTTAAATCAAGACCTCATAAATTCTATGAAAAATGAAAAAATAAGGGTTAAAATATCAAAATATGATACTTTAAACACTAAAATGAAAGTCAAAAATTTTATTCAAGAACTTGAAGATAACGACATCAATATTGAGATTAAATATCATAGTACTTGGTCAGATTTTGGGGATTTAGAATTTAGAAATAGAAATCAGGAAGAAATGATCGAAATATTTGAAAATTGCAAAAGCAGTTATCGTTGTGGTACTATATTAAATGGAGAATATCATTTATGTCCAAGATCAGCACATGCTACATCATTAGGATTAGTTCCAAAAGATAAGGAATCTTTCATGAATATAAGGTTAAAAGATGAATCCAAGAGAAAAATGAAAAAAAACTTGAAAAGGTTTTTAAAAACAAAACCTATTGGAACATGTAACTATTGTGATGCATGGGATATGGAAATAAGAGAAATAGCTAAACAAAAATGAAAGAACTTATCATAATATATGATAATTTATAAGGTGTTTGATTTTGTTTTATAGAAGTTTGGGTAAAACTGGTGAAAAAGTATCAATATTAGGCTTCGGATCTTTACGTTTTCCAATAATTAACAATAATGATGCCTTAATCAATGAAAAAAGATCATCTGAAATGTTGGAATATGCAATCAACAATGGAGTTAACTATATAGATAGTGGGTTTTGTTATCATGAAAAAGCATCTGAACCCTTTTTAGGGAATTTTTTATCTACAGGGTATCGTGAAAAAGTTTTGATTGCAACAAAGTTACCAAGTTGGTTAATTAAACAAAAAGAAGAGATGGAAGATTATTTAAATCTTCAACTAAAAAATTTGCAAGTTGAACAAATTGATGTTTATCTTTTACATGCATTAAGAGAAGAATATTGGAATAATTTAAACATATTGAATGTTTTAGATTTTATGGATGATATAAAAAGTGATGGGCGAGTAAAATATGTGGGATTTTCGTTTCATGGTGATCTAAATTTTTTCTTAAAAGCCACTGATTTTTATGAATGGGATGTTATCCAAACACAAATGAACTTTTTAGATGAAAGTTATCAAAGTGGACTCATTGGATTGAAACATGTTCATAAATCAGGCTTTGGAAATGTAGTGATGGAGCCTTTAAGAGGAGGAAAATTAGTTAATCAAGTACCTAAAGATGTACAGGCTATATGGAACAAATCACCGATTAAAAGAAGCCCTGTTGAATGGGCATTTAAATATTTATATGATATGGAAGAAGTAGATTTAGTACTTAGTGGAATGAGTACATTAGAACAAGTAAAAGAAAATATTGAAATTGCTTCACGAAGTCTGCCTAACAGCTTAACCAAGGAGGAGAAAAAGATAATTCATGAAGTTGCAGATGAATATCATGAAAAAAAGGATAACAATTGCACAGGTTGTGGATACTGCATGCCATGTCCTTCAAATGTCGATGTAGTAAAATGTTTCAAAGAATACAATATAGCAAAGATATTAAATGATAAAAAAGCAAGTTTAAGTGCATATCTAACAAATATGAAAGAGGATAATAGAGCATCTTCATGTATCAACTGTAAAAAATGTCTTACTAAATGTCCTCAATCAATCAACATTCCAAGAGAACTTGAAAAGGTTAAAAATTATTTTGAAAAATAAAGTATATAGGCTGTAGAAAAGTATGAATCAAAAATATAAATTAACATCAATAACCTCAATTTACAATGGTGAAAAATATTTAAAGCCATTTTTAGACTCACTAACAAAACAAAGCTTTGAAGAGTTTGAAATTATTTTAATTAATGATGCAAGCACAGACAATACATTAAATATATGTAAACATTATCAAGATTCTTATTCAAATATTAAAATAATTAATAACAAAATTAATATGGGTCAAGCAGGAAGTTTTAATTTAGGTATTAAAGAAAGTAGAGGAGATTATATAATCTTTGCAGATTGTGATGATATTATTCCTGAATATTCTTATGAAAAACTTTATGAAGTCGCATATCAAACCAATGCTGATATAGCTATTGGAAAAGCTAATCGTTTAATAGAAAACTATCAGTGTGAGATGTCATGTTGTGATAGTAATGTTTGGAGAGAAAAAAGAATCATTAGCAGTCCTAAAGAATTTATGAATATTTTTCATGATGCATTCCATTGGAATAAGTTAATAAGAAGAAAATTCCTCATTGAAAATGATGTTCAATTCATGAAGAATTTGATTTATCATGATAGAAAATTCGCTCATTTCTGCTTTTTATATGCAAGTAAGATTGTTATAATACCTGATTGCATTTATTTATGGCGTTTAAATATAGATTCTATAAGTGAAAAAAATAAATATGGCTTAATTAATTTGAAAAATATAATTATTTCATTTAAATCTGATCTGGATATTTTAATGGATTATGATACAGATTATTTTAAATTTTTACTTAGAAGAATTTTAGGTTTAATAAATGGAGTTTTAATAAATAAAGAATTCAAAAAATATTTTTTTAGTGAAGTTTTTGATTTCATTAAATCAAATCAAACTAAAGTTAAAAACATATACAATGGGTTCAATACTGAAAAAAAGTTATATATTTACTTAATATTAAAAGGAGATGAAAATAACCTTATTAAACTTATAAATTTAGATTTAAACAATGAAAGAAAATTGTTGTTTGAAGGGGATGATTGTTATTGGAAACTTCCATTTTTTAGAAATCCTAAATATGATATTCCAGATGAGTTCTTTAAAGTAAAATATTTAAGTGGTGAATTTGTTAATTTTGATGACATTATTATTGAAGATGAATACATGGAATTTAAAAACATTAAGATACCTAAAAAATTCAGATTAATAGAAAAAAATGTGTTATTTAGAAAAAAAACTATGCAAAATGAAAACTTAGAAGAGAATAGTATTTATCTAAATCTAAGAAAAGCTAAATCAGATGAAGTTATGGATATTTATGGCATGAAACTATATTTTGATAAACTTGAAAATGATTTATATGATGTTTACTTTCAATTCAGATACAAAACATTAACATTAGAAGATGATAGCATATATAAAATATTTCCTATTAAATCCATTAGTTTTAAAAAGATCAACAATGAAAATCTAACAAAATCCAATGAAAAGTATGAAAGCGATAAACTAAACAAGATTTATGAATATAAAACAAAAAATAAAATTGAAAAGATTATAAATATCCAACTTTATGAAAATAAAAAGAACAATCTTTCTCTAAAAATTCAACAAAACAAATAATTGGGATTGTCTAAATTTTTACTGACAACCTTCCTTGACATATTGCTGATGTTGGTTATTATGGTTAAATAACTATTGATAATTTCCAAAAACCTTTTTTTGTTTTTTATTAGTATTAACTTTTTCTATTTTCATACTTTTTCAACCATTTTTATTACATTTTCATTGCCTTTTTTAAGGTTCTTATTTCTTTT
>JAITPS010000250.1 GCA_031289325.1 Candidatus Methanovirga meridionalis | reverse complement strand
TAAATTATTATTGTTTAAATTATTATTGTTTAAATTATTATTGTTTAAATTATTATTGTTTAAATTATTATTGTTTAAATTATTATTGTTTAAATTATTATTGTTTAAATTATTATTATTTAAATTATTATTATTTAAATTATTATTGTTTAAATTATTATTGTTTAAAGAGGTTTTTAGTTTGAATCATGATAAAATGATAAACATTAGTACAAAAAGAGGATTCTTATGGCCTTCATTTGAGATTTATTCTGGAGTCGCTGGATTTACAGATTATGGACCATTAGGAGCTATGTTGAAAAATAATGTTATGGAGAAATGGAGAGAGATATATGTTGCAAATGAAGGATTTTATGAAATTGAAAGTCCGACTGTGACACCTGAAGAAGTTTTAATAGCTTCTGGACATATAAGTAATTTTACAGATCCTATGGTTCAATGTATGGAATGTAAGGATGTTTTTAGATTAGATCATATTGTAGAAGAACAAACAAACATTTCAGTTGATGGTTATACAAATGAAGAATTAGATAAGGTTGTAATTGAGGAAAATGTTAAATGCCCAATTTGTAAAGCTAAATTATCTGAAGCTTGGAATTTTAATCTAATGTTTAGAACCAATATTGGGCCAAAAGGGAATAAAATTGGATATATGAGACCTGAAACCTCTCAAGGAATATTTGTAATGTTTAAACGTCTTAGCCGTTTCTTTAAAAACAAATTGCCTTTTGGTGTTGTTCAGTTAGGTAAAGCATATAGAAATGAAATATCTCCTCGTCAAGGAGTTATTCGCCTTAGAGAATTCACCCAAGCTGAAGTGGAAATATTTGTTCATCCAGAGGATAAAACACATCCTAAATTTAAGGAAATAGCTAACGAAGTTTTTGTTTTATATTCTGCTAAAAATCAGAATGAAAATAAGGAAGCAGTTACTTTAACAGCACAAGTTGCATTGGATAAGAAAATTGTTGCAAATGAAATCTTAATATATGAAATATATTTGGCTAAAAAATTTTTAAATGAAATAGGAATTCATGATAATGTTTTAAGAATCAGACAACATTCTCCAAATGAGATGGCTCATTATGCTAATGATAGTTGGGATGTTGAATTAAAAACAGATAAATATGGATGGGTTGAAATTATAGGAATAGCTGATAGAGGAGATTACGATCTTTCAGCTCATTCAAAGCATAGTGCAGAAGATTTAAATATTTATATTGAGTATGATGAATCTAAAACCATTAAAAAGACCGTTGTAAAACCAAATATGAAAGAGTTAGGTAAAAAATTCAGAAAAAATTCAAGTAAAATCATAGAAGCTTTAAGCAACACTGATCCATTAAAGATTAAAGATGAATTAGAAAATAATAATGTTTATAAAATAGCTATTGATTCTAATAGCTTTAATATTGAAAAAGAAGATTTATCTTTTGATGAGGTTGAAGAGGAAGTTAAAGGAGAAAAAGTTATTCCTCATGTTATAGAACCTTCATTTGGTATTGATCGTATTATTTATGGATTATTATTACATTCTTTTAATAGTACAACTGTAAAAGAAGATGGTAAAGATAAAGTTAAGGATTACTTTAAATTCACCCCAAGTATCAGCCCAATAAAAGTAGCTGTTTTTCCGTTGATAAAAAAGGATAAATTACCTGAAATAGCTAACGATATTAAAGATAGTTTAAGGTTGAATGGTTTTACAGTAGAGTATGATAGTTCTGGAACAATTGGTAGAAGATATGCTCGAAGTGATGAAATTGGAATTCCATTAGCTGTTACTGTAGATTTTGATACTTTAGACGATGATTGTGTTACAGTTAGAAACAGGGATAGTGAAAAACAGGAGAGAATTAAAATTACAGAGTTAACCTCATATATTAAGAATTTTTATAATGGGGTAATGTAAAATAATGGATGATATAAAAAATCCAACCAATAAATTATCCCACACACTCTTGTAGAGTCTTAAAAAAGTGAAATTTATGAATCCTTGGATTTAGTGAGTAAAATACTTAATTATATCTTAAATCTTGATTTGATACCCAATAAATTTTAAATAATTCTTAATAATGGAAATTATCATGAAAATAGCTATTGTTTCTGGAAAAGCAGAAGGTCCCACTAAATTAAATGCATTTGACAATGCATTATATAATGCAGGAATTGGAGATGCTAATTTAATAAAAGTTTCAAGCATGTTAGAAAAAAATACAGAAGTAGTTGAATTACCTAATATTAAAGCTGGAAAAATGGTAAATTGTGTTTTATCACATGCAAGCTCTGATAAAAAAGACGATATAATTTTTGCTACAGTTGCTGTGGCAATTGGGGATAATTTAGGTTGTGTGGTTGAAAAATCAGGAAAAAATGAGGATTTAGACTATGTTAAAAGTAATGTAATAGCTATGGTAAAGTATATGATGAAAATTAGGAATGAAAAAATTAATGTGATGATTGTGGAAGATTTACATCATAAAGTTGAAAACATAGGATCAGTTATATCATCAGTAGTCTACATAGATGAATAAATCTTTACTACAAGTATGATTAATCATTAAGAAAGATGATTTTATGAATTCATTAATAATAGCTATTATATATGGATTATCAGGATTTTTAATGAAATTTTCTGATGATGAATACGATGAAAAATCAAATAAAATAATGGCTTCTATTTTAGCTATAATCAATGGGGTTTTAATTGGATATTTAACAAGTAATATTGCAGAAGCACCATATATTTTCTTAACAATTATAATTGCAACTGGTTTGGCTTTAAAAATAAATGGAATTCATCATATCTTCTCATTAATAGTTTTCATCATAGTATGCTTTCTATTTAACTTTTTTTCAAATCAATTATTTAATTTAAGTTTAATAACATTGATAATATGTACTTTTTCAGCATACATTGATGAATTTGGAAATGATAACCCTAAATTCCAAAAAAATAAATTTTTAAAATTTTTCTTTGACTATCGTTTTACAATGAGAGTTGCAGTCCTAATACTATCTTTATTTGGAATTTATAGTAATTTAACTGGATTTACAATTCCATACATCCATTTTTTAAATATTGAAACATTTATCTTTTTCCTAATTTTTGATTTAGGATATATAACTGCTGGAGAAATTTTCAAAAAATATTTTGCATAAACTAATACCTTAATTAATTTTATGGAGAATGTTTTAACTAAATATTAATAAATATGAGGTTGTGAGAAATTCAACTAATGAAAAGATAATAATTTGTTTAACATTATAATACTTTGTTTAATAATATAATACTTCATTTTATTAATTTAAAATTATTTATATTAATTTAAAATTATTTATATTATTTAAAAATTATTTATATTATTTAAAAATTATTTATATTAATTTAAAATTATTTATATTAATTTAAAATTATTTATATTTATTAAAAATTATTTATATTAATTTAAAATTATTTATATTATTTAAAAATTACTTATATTTATTAAAAATTATTTATATTATTTAAAAATTACTTATATTTATTAAAAATTATTTATATTAATTTAAAATTATTTATATTTATTAAAAATTATTTATATTTATTAAAAATTATTTATATTTATTAAAAATTATTTATATTAATTAAAAATTATTTATATTAATTAAAAATTACTTATATTAATTAAAAATTACTTATATTAATTAAAAATTATTTATATTAATTAAAAATTATTTATATTAATTAAAAATTATTTACATTAATTAAAAATTATTTATATTAGTTAATATATACCAATATTATTTAATATTTAAAATTATATATTTTTATAAATTAATATTTAAAATTAAATAAAAAAATTTATTATTTTAAAATTTAAGAACTTTTTCATAATATTTTCATAATAGATATATTAATATCAAAGATGAAATTTAAAATATAACAATTGTTAAGATTTATATATAATAAGAAATAATGTTAATATATAACAACATAATTTTTAAATAAATTTATGTTTAAATAAGTTTAAAAATTATATTATGACTTAATCTATTTAAGGAGGATACAATGACAAGAACAATAGAAGAAATAAATAAAAAAATAGCTGATGGCGAAGCCAATATTTTTACAGCCGAAGAAATAAAAAAATCAATAAGAAATGAAGAAGAATTGAGTTTTGAAGATGTTGATGTGGTAACAACAGGAACCTGTGGAATAATGTCTGGAACAGCAGCTATTTTTCATGTTGAAGTTACTGGTCCTGGAATTTTCCAAAAAGCTAAAAAAGTTTATCTTAATGGAGTTCCAGCATTCCCTGGACCATGTCCTAATGAATTATTAGGTTCAGTGGATGTTATTGTATATGGAACAGAGCATAGTGTTAAAGACCATCAATATGGTGGAGGATTTTTATTTAAAGATATTTTAAATGGAGAAAAAATTGATCTTGAAGTGGAAGCCATTGATGGAGCAAAATTTGAGAAAACCATAACAGTTGATGATTTACAAAGAGCACAAATTATAGGGACACGAATGGCATTTAAAAATTACACTGCCTTCATAAATCCAAAAAATGATGTTGTTAATTCAATATTTAATGGAATTCCAACGAAAGGATCATATAACCAACTTACTTTTTCTGGTTGTGGTGAATTAAATCCAATACAAAACAATGTAAGTAGAACCTTAATTAAAGAAGGAACTAAAATTTTAATTAATGGAGGTAAAGGAGTGATTTTAGGTAGTGGTACAAGAAGTTCTGATGCGAAACCTAATTTAATGTTAACTGCAGATATGCTTCAAATGTCTGGTGAATATGTTGGTGGATTTAAAACAGGAGCAGGACCTGAAATTTATGATTCAATAGCTATTCCACTCCCAATATTAAATGAAAAAGTGTTTGAAGAAGTTAAAATCTTAAACAGTGACATACCTCTTGTAATAGCTGATATTCATGGAAGGCATTTACCCTTATCTAAAACTAACTATGATAAAGCATGGGGTGATTACGATGAAAGACCTGTCTTTAACTTTGATAGCTTCAATGAAAAAGATAATGAAGATATTAAGCACTCATGCCCAACAAATGCAATTAATGACAATGGAACAATTGATTTAGATAAATGTTTTGGTTGCGGATTATGTGTGTATCTATCTAACAATACCACATATACCATGAACATAGGTTCTATAGATTTTGAAATAGATGATGAATCTTTCAATGTGCCAATTACATGCAGACAATCAGACATTCAGAGAGCAAAAAAAATAGCTATTAAGTTAAAACAGCTTATTGGTAAAGGAGAATTTTTACTTTAAATATTTAATTTTTAGGATAAGATTATATGAATTATGATTTAATTATTGGTCGATACGGAGAAATTGCTTTAAAAAGTCCACGAGTTAGAAAAAGATTTGAAAATAAATTAGTCGCAAATATAAAATCAGCCTTAGATTGTAAACTAAATCTCAATCAAGCAAGACTATTTATTTATCCAAAAGACTTTGAAGAAGGTTTAAAGACTTTATCACGAATTTTTGGAATTGTTTCCTACTCTCCAGCTATTAGTTTAAAAACTGATTTAGTGAACATTGAGAAATACTTAATAGATTATGTTGATGAACTTGAAAAATCAGGATTGTTTAACTCGCAAAAATCATTTGCAATAAGAACAAGAAGAGTTGGAAAACATGATATGTCCTCCCAAGAATTCTCAGCTTTTGCTGGCTCTGTGGTTGTGAAAAAAACTGGTAGTCCAGTTAATTTAAGAAATCCAGATATTACAATATTTCTTGAAATACGTGGAGAAGATACATACATTTTCCATGAAAAGATGAAAGGTACTGGAGGTTTACCTCTTGGAACACAAGGTCGTTTAGTTGCCCTTGTCTCAAGTGGTATAGATTCTCCAGTTGCATCGTACTTAATGATGAAACGTGGCTGTGAAGTTGTAGCTATTCATTTTAATAACGATCCTTTTGCTGGTTCAATGGTTACAGAAAACTTTAAAAAATTAATTACTCAACTTAACAAGTATGCTGTTGGTTCTGAAATTAAAAAGGTAATAGTTGATTATGGAGAATATTTAGCAGCTTCTAAGGAACATGCCCCTGAAAAATTAACTTGTGTTCTTTGTAAATCAGGAATGTATAAAATTGCAGAGAGAATAGCTGAAAAAGAAAATGCATCAGCTATTGTTGATGGAAGTAGTCTTGGTCAAGTAGCATCTCAAACATTACCCAATATTGTAGCTACAAGAGAAAAAACAAACCTACCTATTTTAAGTCCATTAATAGGATTGGATAAGGTAGAAATAGAAAAAATAGCTAAAAAAATAGGAACATTTCCAATATCTGAATTAAATGACGGAGGATGTTCAGCTGTTCCCAAGTATCCTGAAACTAATGCTGATTTAGTTCAAGTAAACACCTTCAAAGAATCCATGAATCAAAACGAAGAGGTGGATAAAATAATTAACAAACTATACCCATCAATTTAAATTCAATGACTAATAGTTAAGGACTAATAGTTAATAAGTCATTAACTACCTTAACTATTTGTTTATATTTTTAAATTTAAAGCTGTTTTGATAAATTTCTTAAAAATAACTTTTCTAAAAATAAAAATAACTCATTTAAAAATAAAAACAACTCATTTAAAAATAAAAACAACTCATTTAAAAATAAAAACAACTTTTCTAAAAATAAAAATAACTCATTTAAAAATAAAAACAACTCATTTAAAAATAAAAATAACTTTTCTAAAAATAACTCATTTAAAAATAAAAATAACTTTTCTAAAAATAAAAATAACTTTTCTAAAAATAAAAACAACTCATTTAAAAATAAAAATAACTTTTCTAAAAATAAAAATAACTCATTTAAAAATAAAAATAACTTTTCTAAAAATAAAAATAACTTTTTTAAAAATAAATATTATTAAAAGATATTAATTAAAAATTATTTATATTATAGTAGCTTTGATAAAGTTCTTAATAAATAATTTTTTTAAAAATAATAATTTTTTTAAAAATGAGTATTATTAAATAATGTTAATTTAAAATTAGTTATATTAATTAAAATATATTTATACTATTTAAAATTTAAAATTATAGATTTTTATAAATTAATATTTAAAATTATGGATTTTTATAAATTAATATTTAAAATTAAATAATTTAATAAAAAAAATTTATTACTTTAAAATTTATTACTTTAAAATTTATTACTTTAAAATTATCATTCTAAAATTTAAGAACTTTTTTTAAGAACTTTTTCTTAATAAATATAATTAAAGATTTAATATTTATGGTGTAAAATTTCTTATGATATAAAATTTTGATGTAAAATTTCTTATGATATAAAATTTTGATATAAAATTTCTTATGATATAAAATTTCATTATTTAATCTGTTTAATAAAAAAAATAATTATCTTATATGGGCTGGTAGCTCAGACGGTAGATCGTCGCCTTGGCATGGCGGAGGCCCCGGGTTCAAATCCCGGTCAGTCCATTTTACTTAAAGCATTCCTTTTGATTCCATTTCTCTATTTTACACTTTACATCGGTTATTGTTCCATTTTTAATTTGTCTGTCTTTAAATGCTAAGGCTATTAAGGAAACATCACTATCTTCATAAGGTAGGTAATATTCTTTTTCATGGATTTGTTTAAAACTTTCATTAATTAATGAATTTAATGATTTATTTGGGTTTTCACTATATTTGATCTCAACAATAGCTATATGGTCATCATTTTCTTCAAGGACTGTATCGATTATCCCATGACTTATGGTTTTTTCTCCATCTATTCTCATACCCATCTCATCTAACCAAGTTAAAAAAATAGCTGAATATAACTTCCATTTCTCAGTGTTTTCTTTACTTAATCTAAGAGTTAATGGTAATCTTGAAAGTTTTATTTTTAATTTTTTAGCTAACTTATCACAGTCACCATTTCTAATCCAATCCCACATGTCCTTTTGAAGATTATCAAATTCATCTTTAACATCACATAGATAGATATTTGTAAGATTATCCTTATAAGCCTGTTCAACCTCAAAATTAGGAATTCTAAGACAATACTCCATAATATTATTTTTAAAAATCTTTTTTTCAATTGTTAAGTAACCTGATTGAAAAAGTAATGCTGTTCCATTAATATTATCTGGATCAATTGCATCCAACTCCGTAGCTTTTAATACTGTTGGTTTAAAGTAGTTTTCAGTTATTTTTCTTTTTTTAAATATTTCAGCTATGAAACCTGGTGTTCCAGTTGAAAACCAAAAACTTAAAAATTTTTTTTCATCCAATGCACGAAGAGTTGAGTTAGGATTGAAAACATTATTCACTCCATCCCAACTATATCCATCATAGAAAAAATCAAACTTCTCTAAAGTCTCTTCATAAGTGTAATTATTTTCACGAGCCATGAATTGTATATGGTCTTTATAATATTTTTTCAATTCTTCATGAGTTATACCACAAATAGTAGAATATTCATCATGTAAACTAAGTTCAGTTAAGTTATTAAATTTAGAAAATACTGATGTCTTTGTAAATTTACTAATACCTGTAACAAAAACAAATTTGATATACTTCTCTGCATTTTTTAAAACATTATAAAAATTTTGTAATATTTCCCTGTTTTCATCAGCTACCTTAGTATTTGTTATGTTATCTGTTATAGGTGCATCATATTCATCAATTAAAACAACAATCTCATTAGTGCTACTAAGTTTTGATAACCCTTCAATTAATTCATTGAACTTAAGTACATAGGATCCTCTTTCACTTAATTCAATATTATTTTTTTTAGCAATATTTTCAACCATCAATAAAATATCTTCTTTTAATTCTTCCAAACTACTACTTAATAAATTATTCATAGATATTCTCAATACAGGATATTTTTCACTCCAATCCCAATTATCATAAATATAAGTATCTTTAAATAATTTCTTGTTTCCTTTAAAAAAATTTTCAAAAGTTGAAACAAGTAATGTTTTACCAAATCTTCTTGGGCGTGAAAGAAAATAATATTTTCTGCCTTGATCCATCATTTTCTTTATAAATCTCGTCTTATCAACATAAATCTTATTCTGTTCTATTAAACCATTGAATTCAGCTACACCTAAAGATAATCTATTCATAATATCCTCTTCCATGTTATTAATCCCTCATAATAAATCAATAAGATTGAATAATTTAATAAAAAAATTATCATAATAAATTTGAAGATAATTCTTATTATGAAAAATTTTTTAAAATTTAATAATTTTTCCTTAATTACCATATTTAAATGAATAGACTTTTAAATGTTTTTTCTAAAAAAGTAATAACAAATATATAATCTTATTTTTAAAAATTTCAAATTATATTCATTATGGAAAAGTTCTTAAATTTTGAAATGATAAATTTTTTTATTAAATTATTTAATTTTAAATATTATTTAATTCTTAATATTATTTAATTCTTAATATTATTTAATTCTTAATATTATTTCATGAAAATCTATAATTTTAAATTTTAAATAATATAAATTTATTTTAATTAATATAAATAATTTTAAATTAATATTTTTTAATAATATTTAATAATATTTATTTTTAAAAAAGTTATTTATTAAGAACTTTATCAAACTCACTATAAAAATTTAATAATTATTATCATTTTTAAAAACTTCATTATTGAACTTGTTCAATTAGAAACATGGCATCTTAGATATTTAAATTATCTTCGATAACAAATCTGAAAGATTTTATTTATTTTAAAAAATTTTCTATTTTTTAAAGTTAGAAAATTTGAAAGCTTTTCTGTATTGAAATTTTTTATTTCAATTAGAAAAACGAAGTTTTTCTGTACTTAAAAACATTATTTCATACACTATAATTAATTAAAATCATTCATTATTATTTTTATAATCCATATCAAAGTCCTTTACCAATGTTTTAAGATGTTTTAATCTCTCAATTTTATCATTTTGTTCCTTTAATTGTGTGGATAACTCATTGAATTTCTCTCTATAATCCATGTTTTCTTCTAAATCTTTAAGTTCATTTTTATTTTCAGAGACTTTAGTTTCTAAAGTATTAATAAAAATTTCCCTATTCTTTAATTCCGTTTGTAAATTATTTAAACTGCTTTCTTTAATATTAAGATTATTTTCTAAAGTTTTAATTACTTTCTCTTTCTCATATAAGCTATTTTTTAAAGATTCAGCATCTTTTTTAGAAAATTCCAATTTATTTTCAGTGATGGCAACCTGCTTCTCTAAAGCAATGATTTCCTTATCTTTTTGTGAAATAATATTATTTGAACCTTCAACTTCTTCTTTTAAAAAGTTTATTTTATCTTCATAACTTGTTATTTTATCTTTAATTTCACCTAATTCAATGTTTTTCATGTTAATAAAAGCATGGAGTTCTTTTATTTTTGAATTAAGTTCTTTATTAATATTTGAATCCGCTTTGTAATTATCCATCTCAGAGTCATATTCCTTTATTTTAAATTTATAATCATTAATTTCTGTTTCATATTGATTAATAAGTTCTTTATGCTGATTAATTTCTATTTTGTAACTATTAATAATCTCTTTACTCTCATTAATTTCAGATGAAAGATTATCAATTTCAATGATTTTAGAATTTAATTCGTTTTTAATAGATTCATTCATGTTTTCATTGTTACTATTTGATTTAAGTTCTTCAATTATTTTATTTTTAGATTCAAGTTCTTTTTGAATATCTAAAAATTTTTCATAATAAGAATTATCTTCAAGTTTACTAATTTTAGATTTATACTCTTCAATTTCATTTAAATATTCATTTATTAACTTATCCTTTTCTAAATTAATGGATAATGTTTCTTTCAAATCAAAATGACTTTTCTCTAATTCATCAGATTTAAATTGGTTGATATCATTTTTAAGCCCATCTCTAATTTCATTAACAGAGGATTGAAAATCCATTAGTTCTTGAATTTTACTGTTTTTCTCATTAACAATGGATTGTTTATCAGATATAATCTTTTTTGATTCATTTAAAAGATTTTTTAATTCAGAAATCTCGTCTTCTTTGTTTTTGATAATATTTTTAAATGTATCTATGTTTTTATCATCCTTTAAAAAGTTATTTTCATTTTGAACTTTAATTAAGTCTGATTTAAGGCTATTAATTTCTAATAAACAAGATTTAATAATCTTTTCAAACTTTTCTTTATCATCCACCATAGATACCATGTTATCTCCCCAATAATTATTATTTAAAGTAATTTATTCACGAATTTAAAATAATTTATTCACGAATTTAAAGCAATTTATTCATGAATTTAAAGTAATTCTTTAACAATTAATTCTGCATTTAAAATTGAAGCTCCAGCGGCTCCACGAATTGTATTATGTCCAACTAAAGTATATTTAAAACTGTTATTAAAAGCCTTATCTTTTCTAAGTCTTCCCACAGTAACACTCATTCCATTTCCAGCATTTCTATCCATACGAGGTTGAGGACGATTTTCCTCCTCAGTGACAATGACAGGATTTTTAGGGGCTGAGAAAAGATTAAGTTTTTGTGGTAAACCTTTAAAATTAGACATTTTATTTTTTAAATCTAAAGTATTAATATCATCATCAAGTTCAATGAAAACAGATTCAGTATGCCCATCTAAAACAGCTACTCTATTACATGATGCACTTAAATTAAAATCAGCATCTTTAATTTTACCATCATTGATTGTTCCAAGAAGATGTAAAGTTTCACTTTCCATTTTTTCTTCTTCTCCACTGATAAATGGAACTAAATTATCTACAATTGCCATAGATGGAACACCATTATAACCTGCACCAGAAACTGCTTGCATAGTTGAAACATAAACTCTATTAATGTTATAATTATCATGAATAGGTTTTAAAGTTAAAGCTAAAGCAATAGTGGAACAATTTGGATTTGTAACAATAAAACCATTCCATCCTCTATTTTTCTGCTGAACTTCAACTAAATCTAAAAATTCAGGATTTACTTCTGGTATAACAAGAGGTATATCATCTACCATACGCATGGCACTTGCATTAGATGCTACAATAAAATTTTCACCGAATTTAGGTTCTACAATTTTTGCAAAATCAGTTGGAAGAGAAGAAAAGAGAATTTCCACATTATTATCTATTGCCTTTGGATCAGTTTCACTCACAATAATATCTTTAACAGATTCAGGCATAGAATTCTCAAGATACCATGTTGTAGCATCATCATATCTTTTACCTGCTGATCTTGAAGAAGCAGTTAATGTAGAAATATCAAAATCTGGATGTTTATCAAGAATTTCAATAAATCTTTGTCCTACCATTCCTGTTGCACCAAGCACTCCAACTTTTATCATTTTCCCACCATCATATTTTTTTATACATAAATGATTATTTCCAATTATTTATTACAAATTAAAATTTATATTAACTAATAAAATGATAATGTAACTTATATTAACTAATAAAATGATAATGTAATTTATATTAACTAATAAAATGATTATATTAGTTTTGATAAAGTTCTTAATAAATAACTTTTTTAAAAAATAAATATTGTTAAAAAATATTAATTTAAAATTAATTATATTAATTAAAATTTAAAGTTATAGAGTTTTATAAATTAATATTTAAAATTAAATAATTTATGTGATTTTAATAAAGTTTTTAATTATATTAATGGATTCGATAAAGTTTTTAATAAATAATTTTTTTAAAAATAAATATTGTTAAAAAATATTAATTAAAATATATTTATATTATCTAAAATATATTTATATTAATTAAAATTTAAAATTATAGATTTTTATAAATTAATATTATGAAATTAAATAATTTAATACAAAAATTTATCATTCAAAATTTAAGAACCCTTCCATAACGACTATCATATACTTATTAAGATTATTGTATTATTTAAATTTTTTTTCTTTTACAATTTTAATACTAATCTTAACAATTATTATATTTTAACAATTACTATATTTTAAATTTAAATGATTTTATATTTTAAATTTACATGATTTTATATTTTAAATTTACATACTTTTGTAATTTTAATATTATTTTTAATAGATATTATATTTTATAATTTTAATTTAATTTATTTTATAATCATGATATCACTTTTAACATTCATTATAACTGTTATTTTAAAGTTGACTTATTTTTTCATCTATTATATGCTTTATCAACTTAAGTCAAAAAATTTATAATTTGCCTTTGTATTGAATAAAGTTGTTTGAATTTCAAAAAATCGTTTTTTTGTAACTTCAATAGCTTTTTGAGATTCATCAATACCAATCCATCGACGATTCAAGTTTTGTGCAGAAATTAAAGTTGTGCCTGAACCACAAAAACAATCCAATACTAAATCATTGGGATTGGATGAGGTTTTTATAATTTGTTCTAAAAGCTCACTGTTTTTTTCAGTTGGATATTTTGGATATTGTGGATCTTTATACTTCCAAATATCTTGTAAAAGTTTTCCTTTTTTTATTTTTTCTTTTGCATATACTTTTTTACGAGGAACACCATTTTTAGACCACTCTATAAGCCCTTCATCTTCTAACTTATCAAGTTCAACAGGACTACATCGCCAATGCCTTCCTTTTGGAGGATATAAACCTTTCCACCTTTCACCTGTGACCCCATTTTTTGTTTCTCCTGGAGCATGTAATGGTACAGTTGTATATCTATCACCATTTACATCTTTTTTATTATATAATTTTTTAATATCTTCCTTACTTAAAGGTATTCTTGGTTCATTCCAAGTATAATTATTAGTTTTTGTATAAAAAAGAATTAAATCTTTCATGTTTCCATAAGTTTTTCTTTTAAAATTTTTTGGATTGCATTTTATTCTTGCAATATCTCCTCTAAAATTATTAAACCCAAAAATTTCATCCATAACCACCTTTACATAGTGTCCTATTTTATAATCTATATGTAAATATATGGATCCTTTATCAGATAATAACTCTTTTAATAATATCAATCGTTCTCTTATGAATTCAATGAAATCAGAACCAGTTAAAGAGTCTTTATATGCAATTTCATCGTCAATACTTGAACTAATAGTATTTGCCCTGTTGGAACTTATTTTAAATACATTTTTTGTAGAAAACGGAGGATCTATATAAATTAAATCAACCTTAGATTTTAAATTTAAGTCATATAACATACTTTTTAATACTTCAAGATTTTCACCATGAATTAAAATGTTATCTAAATCAATATTTATGTCTTTATCTAATAAATTGTTAGAATGTGTTTTAAAAAGTATATCCTCTTCAGATTTTTTATTTGAATATTTTAAAAACATTATACCACTAAACACTATATAAAAATTCTCTTAAAACTAAACTACTCAATATAATTTTATCCTCATTATTTTCTAAATAGGTAAGGTAAGTTTAGAATCACTCCCTCTTAATACTGCATTATCAGATGTTTTTAAAAATTGCTTTGTATCTAAAATATCTGCTCCTAAAAATCCTTTATTAATCCATGACTGAAATTTAGATCCCATTTGCCGACTAGTTTCTTTAGGTGGTGTGGACTTATCATAAATATCATCTAAACCCATTTCATATAATTTTCCATAAGTCTATTTATTGTTTGGGATTTAATTCATAGAATTAGGAATTTTTCTTAAAAATGCAATATATGAATCTTTTATAGGAAATAAATATCTTTTATAGTCAAGAACCAAATTTTAAAATATAGAAAATTATAAATTTTCTAACTTTAAAAAATAGAATTTTTTTAAAATATAGAAAATGATTTATTGATAATTTCCAAAAACCTTTTTTTCTTTTTTATTAGTATTAACTTTTTCTATTTTCATACTTTTTCAACCATTTTTATCACATTTCCATTGCCTTTTTTAAGATTCTTATTTCTTTT
>JAITPS010000238.1 GCA_031289325.1 Candidatus Methanovirga meridionalis | reverse complement strand
TAAATAAAAATTAAATAAAAATTAAATAAAAATTAAATAAAAATTAAATAAAAATTAAATAAAAATTAAATAAAAATTAAATAAAAATTAAATAAAAATTAAATAATATAACAAAAAATTTATCATCCATAATTTAATTAATTTTTAGAGTTGATGTGTGACTACTATGAACTAAATAGCTGTTTATGAACTAAATAGCTATTTTCTTAATTGGAGGAATATAATTTCTTAACATTAAAGATAATGAAATAACTGTTAATGAACTTAAAGCCATTGCTAAACCAGCAAATTCTGGTTTAAAAATTATTCCAAAGTAGGGGTATAGTATTCCAGCAGCTATTGGAATTAAGATTATATTGTATATGAATGCCCAAAATATATTTTCTTTTATTCTTCTAATTATTTTCTTAGATATTTCAATAGCTACTATAACATTCTCTAAATCTCCATCAATAATAACTATATCTCCACTTTCAGTGGCTATATCCGTTCCTGTTCCAAGAGCTATTCCTATGTTTGCACCTGTAATAGCTGGAGCATCATTAATACCATCACCAACAAAAAGAACATTATCTCCCTTTTTTTGCATGCTTACTATTCTATCTAATTTTTCGTTTGGTAGGACTTCAGATATTACATTATCAATAGCTATTTTTTCACCCACCAACATGGCTGAATTCTCATTATCTCCTGTTAGGATTGTTGTTTCTATTCCCATGGATTTTAATTTTTCTATTGTTTTTTTAGAGTTTTCTTTGATTTTATCTGTTAAAGTTAAAATTCCTATTACTTCATCTTCAATAGCTACAAGTATGGTTGTTTTCCCTTCATTAATAAATTCTAAATATTTCTTCTCAAAATCAGAATTAATAGCTATTTTTTGATTATCCATTAATGATTTATTACCAATGGATACCTTATGACTATTGGCAATAGCTTTTAAACCTAATCCAGAAATATTTTTAAATGATTCTATATTTAATAGAGCAATATCTTCTTTTTCAGCTATTTTATTAATTGATTTAGCTATTGGATGGGTGGAATTTTTTTCAATTGAAGCTGCGTATTGCAGTATCTCATATCTTTTTTCATTAGGATACACATCTTCAATCATTGGTGAACCTATGGTTATTGTTCCTGTTTTATCAAAAACAGCCATAGTCAAATCTTTAAAATTTTCTAAAACCTCACCATTTTTAACCAATATTCCATATTGTGATAATCTTCCAATTCCCACTGTTACAGCTGTTGGTGTAGCTAATCCTAATGCACATGGACATGCCACAACCAATATTGAAATTAATGTTGTTATTGAAAATAGTAAGCTTTCAGAGAATATAACATACCAGATTATAAATGAGGAAATAGCTATTATTATTATGGTTGGAATAAAGTATTTCACAACTTTATTAGCTAAATTTGCTGATGGTGGCTTTAAACTACTTGCTTTTTCAGTCAATTCAATAACTTGAGATAGAACCGTGTCTTTTCCAACTTTAATGGCTTTTATATACAATGTTCCATCTTGATTTATTGTTCCACCAAAAACCTCATTATTTAATGTTTTATTTTTAGGTATTGGTTCACCAGTAATCATTGATTGATCAACATAGCTATTACCTAATATAACAATACCATCCACTGGAATTTTCCCTCCAGGTTTAACAATTAATAAATCATTCACTTCTATATCTTCAATTAAAACTTCTTTTTCCTTGTAAGTACCATATTCCTTGATTTTATAACCATTTTCATCCACCAATAGATTAGCTGTTTTTGCTTGTAAACCAATCAATTTTCTTATTGCATTGTTTGTTCTTTTTTTTGCTTTCCCTTCAAGGTATCTTCCAAGAAGTAAAAATGATGATAGCATAATAGCTGTTTCATAAAACATGAAGCTTGAATCAAGCAAAATATTAAACGTTCCTAAGACACTTGATATAAAAGCTACAAGTATTCCCATTGAATACATAACATCCATGTTTAATTGTTTATGAATAATTGATTTATAAGCTACTTTTAAAATAGGTTGTGAAACATATAAGAAAGGGATAATAGCTATTACTAAATTTAAAAGATGATGAAATGGAAGATGAATATACATTAGTAACATTAATATTGCTGAGAAACTAAAACCAACAATTATCCTATTTTTTTTATCATCTAAATCATTTACCTTCGCATCAGTTTCTATAACTTCAAATCCTAAATCCTCAATTGTTCTTTTTATATCTTCAATTGATACAATGGATTTCAGATATAACACATCCGCCATTTCATTGGCTAAATTTACATTCACTTGATAAATTCCATCTAAGTTAGATAATCCTTTTTCAATATTATTAGCACAAACTGCACAATGCATTTTAGCTATTTTAATCCTAAGCTTATCCTTTTTTATTTCAAATCCAATGGATTCAATAGCATTATTAATCGTTCCAAGATCAATTTTCTCTGGATCATAACTAATTTCTGCAATATTTGATAAATTAACATTTACCTTACCTACACCATTAAGTTTATTTAATGTGTTTTCAATATTTAAAACACAATTAGCACAATGGATTCCATCTATTGAAACTTGAATATCTTTATAAGTCATGTTCTCATATCATCATTTATTATTAATTCATAATTTAAAAGCTATTTTAATGTTATTCTAATATTTTTATTTAAATTTTAATAAAAAATTATATTGATATTAATTTAACTTTTATAATTAATAATTATTTTATTATATTGGATTCAATAAAGTTCTTAATAGATAATTTTTTTGAAAATAAATATTATTAAAATATTAATTTATAATTATTTATATTAATCCATGCTGTCAACTTAAGAATTTTTGATTAAAATTATTCATTTTTTTTATTAGAATTAACTTAGCTATTATAATCTTTATTTCTCAAGATATGAATTTAAAATAATGATATAAACAAATTAGTTGTGATTGGTATTTATATGATCATGATTAATATTAATTTTCTTATAAGTAATATTTATATACTATGAAGTTTGAATTATAATAATACTATTTAAAAAAGTTAATTGGAAGTTAAATAGCAAATAAAAAAATG
>JAITPS010000084.1 GCA_031289325.1 Candidatus Methanovirga meridionalis | reverse complement strand
CCTAATCTCAATTCTTTATCAAAATCAGGTAAATTACCAACATCATCACTTGAATTTGTAGTGTTTAAAACAAGACCATAAGATAATTGAACAGGACAAGAGCAATTGTAACTATTATTTTTTGTAGTTTTATCATCTCCTGCCCCTAACTGAACCATATAATAATTATCAGGTTGGGTACCAGCTATTAAACCAGCGATGTTGTTTTGACCCCACCAATTAAAACTAATATTCCCATAATTATAACCTTCTTTTCCAATGCTTGCTGTATTATTTAAAATACGACAATAATTCACATTACCACCACCAATACTTACACCACCACCACTATTATTAGCTGTGTTGTTTATAATACTACAATTAACCACACTACCACTATAAATATATACACCACCACCATTAGTATTAGCTGTGTTGTTTATAATACTACAATTAACCACACTACTACTACCATCAATACTACTATATACACCACCACCAGTATTAGCTGTGTTATTTATAATACTACAATTAACCACACTACTACTACCATCATCAATACCATTATATGCAACACCACCACCACCACCATTAGTAGCTGTGTTATTTATAATACTACAATTAACCACACTACCACCACTATAAATATATACACCACCACCATGATTAGCTGTGTTATTTATAATACTACAATCAACCACACTACCACTATAAATATATACACCACCAACAACAATAGCTGTGTTATTTATAATACTACAATTAACCACACTACTACTATTACTATATACACCACCACTATTACTAGCTGTGTTTTTTATAATACTACAATTAATCACACTATCACCACCAGTACTAAGATATGCACCACCACCACTATAAGCTGTGTTGTTTATAATACTACAATTAACCACACTACTACTATTACTATATACACCACCACCACTACCCTTAGCTGTGTTATTTATAATACTACAATTAACCACACTACCACCACTATAAATATATACACCACCACCATCATAATAAGCTGTGTTATTTATAATACTACAATTAACCACACTACCACTATTAATATATACACCACCATTAGTAGCTGCATTATTTATAATACTACAATTAACCACACTACCATCAAGACTATCAATATATACACCACCACCAGTACCATATTCATTAATAGCTGTGTTATTTATAATACTACAATTAACCACACTACCACTATAAATATATACACCACCACCACCACTATTAACTGTGTTATTTATAATACTACAATCAACCACACTACCACCACTACTACTAATAACTACACCACCACCAATACTAGCTGTGTTATTTATAATACTACAATTAACCACACTACCACTACTCCTACCAATATATACACCACCACCATTACCCCCAGCATTAGTAGCTGTGTTATTTATAATACTACAATTAACCACACTACCACCATTATTACTAATATTTACACCACCACCATTAGTATTAGCTGTGTTGTTTATAATACTACAATTAACCACACTACTACTACCGCCATTACTATATACACCACCACCACTACCAGCTGTGTTATTTATAATACTACAATTAACCACACTACCACCACCAGTATCAAGATATACACCACCACCACTAGTAGCTCTGTTATTTATGATACTACAATTAACCACACTAATACCACTAATACTATATACACCACCACCAACATAACCAGCTGTGTTGTTTATAATACTACAATTAACCACACTACCACCACCACCAATATATACACCACCACCACTAGTAGCTCTGTTATTTATGATACTACAATTAACCACACTAATACCACTACTACTATATACACCACCACCAACATAACCAGCTGTGTTGTTTATAATACTACAATTAACCACACTACCACTACTAAATACACCACCACACATATAACCAGCTGTGTTGTTTATAATACTACAATTAACCACACTACCACCACCACCAATATATACACCACCACCAAAACCACCAGCTGTGTTATTTATAATACTACAATTAACCACACTACCACCACCAGTATCAAGATATACACCACCACCATCAACAATAGCTGTGTTATTTATAATACTACAATTAACCACACTAATACCACTACTACTATATACACCACCACCAACATAACCAGCTGTGTTATTTATAATACTACAATTAGTCACAGATAAATTTATACTATTACTATATATACCTCCTCCATTTTCAGATGATGCAGATGTATATCCATTTTTTATGGTTAAATTAATAAGATTAACATTATTCTTAGTTACATTAAATACTCTTCCTTTCCTTTGTGCATTCACTATTACCGTTCCAGGTGCCGCACTTTCGTTGGCTTTTATTGTTAAACCAGTCTTATTAACATTAATATTAGATTCATTATACTCACCAGGATCTAATATTATGGTATCGTTATCAGTAGCATTGTTAATAGCTTCTTGTATAGTGCTATTTTCTGGATTTATATGAATTTCTTCAATGTATGGTTGTATTTCATTTAAAGGATTTAATTCAATGTTATTGAATTTAACATCCAATATAGTGTCATTACCATCATCACTAATATTTAAATGCTTATTGATAGTATCACCATTAACAATTCCATTAATATCTATTGAAGAAGTATTAATAGTATTACTTGTATTATCAGATAATATGATACTTTGATCATTATTTATCTTAAAAATCTTATTGATCTTCTTATCTGACTGTAGATTTAAGCTTATATAAGCATGGGTATCATTTATTCTATGTGGAGTGGCTGTTAAATTAAATATGATGCCATTATTATCTGTGTATAGTTTACTGTCTCCTGTATCATCAGCTATTGATGTTGCTGATACTAATAGTAACATACTCAATATAAATAATCCAAACATGTAAATATAGGGTATGGGTAGGATTTTATTCCCTTTTACAATCTTAAAACTATTCTTACTATTTTTAATCTTATTATAAATTTTATTTAAATAATTTAACATAGAAAAAATCCACTCATTTAATACTTTTATTTTATTTTTTTTATTATTAACCGATGATTAATTAATAGTTTAATAGTTAAAACTGTTGAGCTTATAAGAAAAAATTATAGGCTTCTATTTACTATATATACAAACATAAGAATATAATAAAAGCATTATTACAATAAGTTTTTACTATCATTCTATTAATTATTAAACATGATAAGAAACATGGCTGGGAGTTTTTAATAAACCTAAGTTTTTTAGAAATATTTCTCAAATATTTTTTGTACTCACTAATAAAATATTTGAATCATAATTTTCATGATATTCTACTGATAATCACTAAATGTTTATTATATTGTCTTAATATATAAATTTTTCATATTCCCTTCATTTATAGTTGATAAACAAAATGGATTTGAAAGTTTTAAATTAAACAACAAATAACTAAAACAAACTTGG
Organism: Candidatus Methanovirga meridionalis; assembly: GCA_031289325.1. Classification (GTDB taxonomy): domain Archaea; phylum Methanobacteriota; class Methanobacteria; order Methanobacteriales; family Methanobacteriaceae; genus Methanovirga; species Methanovirga meridionalis. The sequence goes on along the minus strand of JAITPS010000084.1, from coordinate 9,036 downwards.
AAATTGAATTACTAATACATTCTCTCTCTGGAATAATTAAAAGCTTAAACAAGCGAAAAAAAGCAAATTAAGCCTATTCATAAAATAAGATCTTAAATATTTTACATTGAAAAATAATAGTTTTAAATACTAAGGAAGATGAAAAGAAGATATATCAAAAATCATTAGTGGATTAGTTAATTTATAGCTAAAAGATAAAAAGCAACACAATATATGTGAAAAACATGTCAAAAAATAAGAAAATATGATGAAAACTTATAAAAAAAAAGAGTAGAATAATAGAAAAAGTAAGAAAAGCATTATAAAAACAATAGTTTTAGGACATTCCGTTATTAACTATATAAATATGTTTTATTAGAATTAAGATTATAATCTCATTTAAAGAAACATTACCAACACATAATTGCATTGAATAAATTATTCATCTGAAAAATAAAAAATTTAACCTCGTGAAAAAAACACCACTAAAAAAAAAATGAACGAAAAAATGAAGAATTATAGATTTTTATTTTACTATTATTGTTTGTGAGGCAGTAACTTCACCAGCATTATCATTAAAAACTGATCTTAAAAACAAATTATTAGCTTTGAAATTAACTGGAACATGCACATTATTATTATATTTATCATAAGCCCAGACCTCAACAAAATAACTACCTTTCTCAGTTAACTGCCAGCGACAATCAGCCCAATCATTAACACCAAACATACACTTATCAAACCACTGAACATTATTAGATAGAGCAGTAATCTTAAACCTACAATAATCATCAGGTAATGGCTCACCATCAATTGCTGTTGCAATACTATGAATCCAAGTACCTATCACTACAGAACCTGCAGGATCATTTCTTAAACTCAAATCATATTTAGGATGAGGAACAACAGTTAAAGTACTAGTAATATTACTGTTAGAATAATTCTCATCACCAATAAATGAAGCATTAACAACATAAGTACCAACACTCGGCGGAGTGTAATTATTAAGAATAGCTATCCCACCAATATTAGTCTGATTACTACCTACAATATCCCCATCCACATAAAAATCAATAGTTTTATTATTTATTGCTTCACCATTACTACTATTTAGATTGGCTGTAAACACTGCACTATCACCATAAATGATTTGTGGTGTACTCAGAGTAAGATTTGTATCATACTTCGGAATTGTGAAAATTATATCAGTTATCTCACCATTATGAGTATCATTCTCAGTCGCATTCAAACGATAACTATAATTACCATGACTAAGACCATGAATATTTAAGATAAACCCTCCATTACCATCGGTAATGTTACTACCAATTACATTATTACTCATAGTCTCTAAACTCACATTTACACCACTAAGATTATTATTAGAATCATCAACTATATTCCCTGTAATAATAACACTATGATCAGGATTAACAGTAGTATTAAGATTATTAAAGTTTATATTTGTCTTATTCACATCAAAGGAATAAGAGTCATTAGATGGTTCAAATGATTCATTACCAGAGAAACTAATAAGAATTGTATGATTTCCAGGAACGACAGGTGGACTATTATAATTAAAAATCCCACTACTATTTGTGGTAACAGTAGGATAATCTACTCCATCAATGGAAACATTAAGCACAGCATCACCTAAAGGATGGATATCACCTGAATTATTATATGTTGCTGTACCATTAATAGTAAGTGTCTTATTTTCATGATTAACAGACTCATTAACAAATTCGATTTTCGTAGGAAGTTTAGGTGCTGATAAATTTATGTTTAAATCTTCATTATCAACCAATGCCTCAAATACATAACTACCATTATCATTTAAAGTAATGCTGTATGATAGTTTAGCATTACTATTATCAACAATAGGAATATCAAACCTATTAAAAGGAAGATCTAAACCATTAATAAGAATACCTAAAAGACTATTTGGTTTTAGAATACTCTCTTTTAAAGGAGTAGTAAATGAATTAGTTAAATTTCCTAATCTCAATTTTTTATCAAAATCAGGTAAATTACTAACATTAGTACTTAAATTTGTAGTGTTTAAAACAAGACCATAAGATAAATAAACAGGAAAAGAACAATTATTATAACTATTATTCACTGTAGTTTTATTCTCCCCCACCCCTAACTGAACCACATAATAATTCATAGGCAGTTGACCAACTATTAAATCAGTGATGTTGTTTTGACCCCACCAATTATAATTAATATTCCCATTATTATTAGCTTCTTTTCCATTACTTGCTTTATTATTTAAAATACGACAATAATTCACCTTACCACCACTATTAATATATACACCACCACCATTACTAGCTGTGTTGTTTATAATACTACAATTAACCATACTACTACCATAAGGAATATATACACCACCACCATCATTATTAGCTGTGTTATTTATAATACTACAATTAACCACACTACTACCACTACTACTACGTACACCACCACCATTATTAGTAGCTGTGTTATTTATAATACTACAATTAACCACACTACCATAAGGAATATATACACCACCACCATCATAAGCTGTGTTATTTATAATACTACAATTAACCACACTACCACTACCATATACACCACCACCCAAATTATTAATAGCTGTGTTATTTATAATACTACAACTAACCACACTACCATTATCATTAGTATATACACCACCACCACTTAAATCCTTTCCATTTTTTATGGTTAAATTAATAATATTAACATTATCCTTAGTTACTCGAAATACTCTTCCTTTCCCTTGTGCATTCACTATTACATCTTCAGGTGTCAAACCTTCGTCGGCTTTTATTGTTAAGCCTGCTTTATTAACAGTGATGTTGGATTCATAATAGTTACCTTCTTTTAATATTATGGTATCATTCTCACTGGCATTAATGTCAATAATATCTTGTATTTTAGAACTATTATCCATAATAATAAAACTATTATTGTATGGTTGTATTTCATTTAAAGGATTTAATTCAATATTATTGAACTTAACATCCAATATAGTGTCATTACCATCATCACTAATATTTAAATGCTTATTGATAGTATCTCCATTAATAATTCCATTAATATCTATTGGAGAAGTGTTAATAGTATTACTTGTATTATCAGATAATGTGATGCTTTGATCATTATTTATCTTAAAAATCTTGTTAGTCTTCTTATCTGACTGTAAGTTTAAGCTAATATAAGCATGGGTATCATTTATTCTATGTGGGATGGCTGTTAAATTAAATATAACATCATTATTATCTGTGTATAGTTTACTGTCTCCTGTATCATCAGCTATTGATGTTGCTGATACTAATAGTAACATACTCACTATAAATAATCCAAACATGTAAATATATGGTGTTGGTAGTATTTTATTACTTTTTACAATTTTAAAGCTATTTTTACTATTTTTACTATTTTTAATCTTATTATACACTTTATTTAAATAATTTAACATGAAAAAACCACTCTTTTAATTTTATTTATTTATCTTTTAATTTTATTTATTTACTATTAAATAATTTCAATTTCTAAACAAATAATTTCAATTTCTAAACAAATAATTTTAATAAATCATATAATTATTTTAATTTCTAAATAAACAATTTTAACTTTTAAACAAATAATTTCAATTTCTAAATAAACAATTTTAATAAATCATATAATTATTTTAATTTCTAAATAAACAATTTTAACTTTTAAACAAATAATTTCAATTTCTAAACAAATAATTTTAACTTTTAAACAAATAATTTCAATTTCTAAACAAATAATTTTAATAAATCATATAATTATTTTAATTTCTAAATAAACAATTTTAATAAATCATATAATTATTTTAATTTCTAAATAAATAATTTTAATGATATTTATTTCTAAAAAAGTTATTTATTAAGAACTTTATCAAAACTACCATATAATAATAAGTATAATAACCAAACAGATGATATCAAGGAACTAATTCATGAAAAACATTTGTTCATGCGATAGTTATTAAAGATTTTGCAAAATCAATAGCTATTCACTTTTTTCTATTATGTTTATTTCCTCTTCTGTTAATTCATACAGTTTGTAAACTACTTTGTCTATTTTATTGTCAATAGCTATTATTTCTGTTTTCAAAGGTTGTATAATAGCTATGCTTTGATTGTATTCTTTTTCTATTTCATCTTCATTTTTTCTTGTTAATTTTTTATTTTGTTTTTTAATTTCTTTAATAAATTCATTAAAGGATAATTCATAGTACTGGTTTACTTTATTATTGATTTTGATTCCATAATTTCGAATCAACCAGTTATGGAAAGATTTAATTTCATTTAATAATTTTTTATTTAAGTCTAATATTTCAATAGCTAAATTAATTAATGGTTTTTGTTCTTCTTTTGTTGCTATGATTATTGGTAGCTGTACAATATATTGTTTATGAAGATCATAACCAGCAGTCCCTAAAGGACTACCTATTAATTTAAAAACAAAATTTAAAACTTTAGATGACAATAAAATACCTAAATATTTTAAATCAATAGTGTTTGAAGTTATAATAAAACATTTTGGGTTTGTATAAAAATTATTCTCATCATAGTATACATAAAGACTTTTCGCCATATTTGGATAAATAATTTTTGGTTTTTCAAAATCATTGTAATAAGCACAGTTACGAAGATTATACCAATAATTTCCCTTATCCCATCTTTTAGTTAATTTATCTTGATATTGCTTTAAATGCTCATAAATAGTTGGGTATTCATTAAGAACATCAATACCATTCTTAGTAACTATTAAATAAATATCTTGATAGTTGATACTCCATTTATGAATATCTCTACCTCTAAGCAATGGTTTAATAATTTCATTATTTTTTGGGTCTTTAGCTATTAATTCATCTCTTGTTTCTTGATTTAATATGAATGCTTCATCTAATCCAGTTTTAATACCATAATTGATTTTTATTCCATTAATTTCTTTAATCAATGTTCCTTTACTAATTATTTTATCTTTAAGATTTAAAATTTCCATGGATACAAAAGACCAATAATCAGCAACTAATTTATTTTGATCCAATATGAAATCATTGTTAACAAGAATATCAGTTTTAGGATTGGTTTTATTGATTATAATGACACTTGGATCAACTGTTACTCCTTCAAATACTTTTTTTCCTGTGTAATCATTGTAATTTGTTATATTGTAGTTTAATAAGAAACTTCTTAATGGTTTACCATAGTTTGCTCTTGTGAATTTGTTTGAACATATAAATCCAAAATATCCATCCTTTTTTAGTATGTTTAGTCCTTTTTCAAAGAAATAGACATATAAGTCGGCTACACCTGTGTATGTTGTATAATGTTCTTTTAAGTATGGTTTTAATTCTTTTATTTTTTCTTGCCTTACATAAGGAGGATTACCTATTACTATATCAAATCCACCATTTTGGAAGACTGCTGGATAGTTTTTTTCCCAATCAAATGCATTGTCTGTGAAATTAGAATTATCTATTAAGGAATTTCCGTGAATGATGTTTTTATCAATGTTAGGTAGTTTTAATCCTTTTTTAGCTATTTTTAAAAACATTGATAGTTTTGTTATTTCAATAGATTCTTCATTTAAATCTACACCATAAATATTATTTAAAATGATTTTTCTTCTACTTCCAATATCATCAAAATAAGGGTCTAAAGATTTATTATTTTCATACTTCACTTCATGAACTGTTTTATGAATATTAAGTAAAATATCTGTGGCTTTATTTAGGAATGCTCCACTACCACAAGCAGGGTCAATAATCTTAATGTTTTTAAGCTTTTCATCTAAAATATCAATTTCATTCTCCTTGTATTGAGAAATTAAATCTTGGATAGTGATAGCTTTTTTATCTTTACTAAGATAAGGAATAACAGTGTTTTCACATATATAATTAGTAATATTATCTGGAGTATAGAAAATACCATCTTTTTTTCTTCTACCTTTATTATTAGGAGTTTTTTTGCTATAATCTTCTTCTTGTATTTTTTCTAATTCACTAATACTATTTTCGAATATATGACCTAAAATATTAACATCCAACTCTGATGAGAAGTTAAAAGAAGAAATAACCAGCAAATTTTTGAAAATTGGATTAATTCTATCCCTATAATTAGAACCTATTTTATCTTCAATAGCTTTTGAATATTTTTCAAAATCCCATTTGTGATAAGAATCATTGAAGATATTAAAATCATCCACAAAATCTCTAATCTTAATATTACTAAAATCTTCTTTAAATAATCCCCCATTATAACTTTCAATATTTTTATCAGGATTTCCTTCATTTACAAACATGAACAACTCATTTAACCTATCCCATAAAGTGCTTTTAAATAGGTTTTTATGGGTTATTGGAGTTATTAATGTTTCTGTAGAAGTTTCTGGAGGAAGTAAACCTAAATCTTCAGCAAAACAAATAAAAATATATCTATTAAGTATTGATTGGGCATAATGAACAATTTCTGTTTTAGTTTTTTCAAAATGGTTGTTTTGTAATTCAGCTATTATCATTAATCTTGTTTCACTAAATAGTTTATAAAAATTAGATTCAAGATTTTGCTCAATAAGAATAGTGCTTTTATATAAATTAGAAATTATATTATTATCTAATAAAGACCACTTAGAAAATATTAATAAAAATAATTGTAGATTCACAGGCTTTTTTGATGTGTTTAATTCATCTAATTCTTCAACATTGAACTTTATACAATCCTCTTGATTTGATTTGTTGTATAATCTAAATTCATAGTAGTTACTTACAATAACCCATTGTATACTTTGTTTTTTAGTTGCATAATTAAATGCTTGTTCAACTGCACTAATTTTATTATTATATCTTTTATCAAGATTAGTATCCGATCCTTTAAGTTCAATAACAGCATACGGTTCTTCATTTTTAAGTAATGTAAATTCAACTGGGTGTTTATCATCATGCTTTTCTTCAAAAACATAATTTTCTTTATTATTGTATCCTAAAAGTTTGGTTAATATTTCAATACTAAAATTAATGTAGTTAGATTTTTCTTCTTTTAACTTACCTTCCTTGAATTCATTATTCCAATTATGAATTATCTCTCTTTTTTCATTGTTTATTTTGAGTTCTGTATTATGTTTACTCATCAATTGTTTTATCTTAGATAAATTAAACAAAGATTGTTCTTTCATGATATTAAATTCCATAATTTCTAATTTATTTATAATAACATAATTATTTATAATAGATAATAAAAAAATATCCATTATTAAGTTTAAAAGCTTAATTTCATTATAAATATTATTGAATTCTATTATCAACCTTAATTTTCAAAAATATAATTTTATTATTCATCAAATTACTATTAACTAATTTATTATTCATTAAATTACTATTAACTAATTTATTATTCATTAAATTACTATTCACTAATTTATTATTCATTAAATTGTTATTCATTATTGTAGTAGCTTTGATAAAGTTCTTAATAAATAATTTTTTTAAAAATAATATTTTTTTTAAAAATAAATATTAATAAAAGATATTAATTTATAATTATTTATATTAATTAAAATACATTTATATTAACTAAAATTTAAAATTAATTTATAATTATTCATATTAATTAAAATAAGTTTATATTAACTAAAATTTAAAATTAATTTATAATTATTCATATTAATTAAAATAAGTTTATATTAAATAAAATTTAAAATTAATTTATAATTATTCATATTAACTAAAATAAGTTTATATTAAATAAAATTTAAAATTAATTTATAATTATTCATATTAATTAAAATAAGTTTATATTAAATAAAATTTAAAATTAATTTATAATTATTCATATTAATTAAAATAAGTTTATATTAAATAAAATGAGTTTATATTATTTAAAATTTAAAATTATAGATTTTATAAAATGATATTTGAAATTAAATATCTTTAACCACCACCTACAAATACCACAATTTCATAAGAATTCTTATCATTTAGTTCATGCTCACCATAAAAATCCTTTGGTATTATATTACCATTACATTCTACAGCAACTTTAGCTTCATCATAGCCATTAGATTTTAAGAATTCATCTAACTTCATTCCTTTTTGAAAAATACTTTCTTTTCCATTTACTTTCATGAAAATCACCAAACATTTTGAGTTTATATTATAATTTAATATAATTTTTTTATGAAAATTTTTTACACACTTCAATAATGGAGAGTTAATTAGAATTATTTTAAGGTTAATTAGAATTATCAGGTTCTTTTAAAGATTTTACAAAATCAATAGCTATTCACCTTCTATTATAAATAATCTCCAAATACTTTTTTTTGTTTTTTATTAATATTATCTTTTTCTATTTTCATATTTTTTACCATTTTTACTAAAAGACCAAACGATGCTAAGAAATTGTTTAAAAAAACTCCTAAAAATAGATTTAAACTATTTAAGATAAATATTTTTAGATCAAATCTTAAGTTGAAAGCATTGTATTTAAAAGCAACAAAGTTTAAATTATAATTGAAGAATATAAAAAAAATTCATGATAAATTTAAAAAATATAACTCTTAAGATATAGCTATTAAATATACATTAGAGTTAAAGACTTAGAGGATAAATTATAGTTATTATGATTAAGTTCTTAAATTTTAGAATGATAATTTTTTTATTAAAATAATTTTTTTATTAAATTGTTTACTTTTAAATATCAGTTTATAAAAATCTATAATTTTAAGTTTTAAGCAATATAAATATATTTTAAGTGATATAAATATATTTTAAGTGATATAAATATATTTTAAGTAATATAAATATATTTTAAGTAATATAAATATATTTTAAGTAATATAAATATATTTTAAGTAATATAAATATATTTTAAGCAATATAAATGAATAATTAATAATTGAAATTATAAATAATTGAAATAAAATAAATATAATTTAAATAATTGAAATAAAAATAATTGAAATAAAAATAATTGAAATAAAAATAATTGAAATAAAAATAATTGAAATAAAAATAATTGAAATAAAAAT
>JAITPS010000164.1 GCA_031289325.1 Candidatus Methanovirga meridionalis | reverse complement strand
AACCGTTTTATTAATCTCCATACCAGGAATTGTAAAACTTATATAAGTTGTCTCACCATTATGAGTATCATTCGCACTCGCATTCAACATATACTGATAAGTACCATGACTAAGACCAGTAATATTAAAAATAAATCCTCCATTACCATTGGTAGTGTTATTACCAACTACATTCTCACTCCAATCCTCTAAACTCACATATACACCACTAAGATTATTATTAAACTCATCAACTATACTCCCTGTAATAAGAACACTACCATCAATATTAACAGTAGTATTAAGATTATTAAAGTTTATATTTGTCTTATTCACATCAAAGAAATAAAATTCATTAGATGGTTCAAATGACTCATTACCAGAGAAACTAATAATTATTATATGTTCTCCAGGAACTATAAATGGACTAAGATAATTAAAAACCCCACTACTATCTGTGGTAACAGTACCATTATCTCCCCCATCAATGGAAACATTAAGCACAGCATCACCTAAAGGATTGATATCACCTAAATTATTATATGTTGCTATACCATTAATAGTAAGTGTCTTATTTTCATGATTAACAGACTCATTAACAAACTTGATTTTCGTAGGAAGTTTAGGTGCTACTGATAAATTTATGTTTAAATCTTCATTATCAACCAATGCCTCAAAGACATAACTACCATTAACATTTAAAGTAGTGTTGTATGGTGTTTTAGCACTACTACTATTCACAATAGGAATATTGGAATCAGTTGAATTTCCAAATCTCAATTCTTTATCAAAATCAGGCAACAAATTAACATTAGTATTTGCATTTGTAGTGTTTAAAACAAGACCATAAGATAATTGAACAGGTAAGGAAGAATTGTAGCTATTATTCACTGTAGTTTTATTATCTCCTGCTCCTAACTGAACCATATAATAACTATTAGGTTGACCACCAGCTATTAAATTAGTGATGTTGTTTTGACCCCACCAATTAAAATCAATATTCCCATTAACCTTATTAACATTATTAGCTTCTTTTCCATTAGGTGATGTATTATTTAAAATACGGCAATAATTCACACTACCATTACCAAAAGATAGTACACCACCACCATAAGCAGCTGTGTTATTTATAATACTACAATTAACCACACTACCATTATCAATCTCTACACCACCACCACCACAAGTAGCTGTGTTATTTATAATACTACAATTAACCACACTACCACCATCCTTAATATATACACCACCACCAAAAGTAGCTGTGTTATTTATAATACTACAATTAACCACACTACCACCATCCTCAATATATACACCACCACCACCAGAAGTAGTAGCTGTATTATTTATAATACTACAATTAACCACACTACCACCACTATAAATATCTACACCACCACCACGACCACCACCACGAGTAGCTGTATTATTTATAATACTACAATTAACCACACTACCACCATCCTCAATATATACACCACCACCAGTAGTAGCTGTATTATTTATAATACTACAATTAACCACACTACCACCATCCTCAATATATACACCACCACCCCAATTAGTAGCTGTGTTATTTATAATACTACAATTAACCACACTACCACCACCATTAGAAATATATACACCACCACCAGTAGTAGCTGTGTTATTTATAATACTACAATTAACCACACTACCACCACTAGAAATATCTACACCACCACCACGAGTAGCTGTGTTATTTATAATACTACAATTAGTCACAGAAAAATTTATACTATTACTATATATACCTCCTCCATGATTATTAATACCCCCATTATTACTATTTGCTCCAGTAATTGTCAATCCAATGAGGTTAACATTACTCTCATTTACATTAAATACTCTTCCATTCCCTTGTGCATTCACTATTACCGTTCCAGGTGTCGCGCTTTCATTGGCTTTTATTGTTAAACCTGTCTTATTAACATTGATATCCCATTCATTATACTCACCAGGATCTAATATTATGGTATCATTATCAGCAGCCTTGTTAATAGCAGCTTGTATAGTGCCATTAATATATTCTACTGATAAATTTATGTCCAAATCTTCATTATCAACTAATGCCTCAAAGACATATTTACCCTCCTCATCTAAAGTGTGGGTGTATGGTGTTTTAGCACTACTACTATTCACAATAGGAATATCAAATTTATTAAAAGGAAGATCCAAACCATTAATAGGAAGACATAAAAGACTATTTGATTTTAGAATACTCTCTTTTAAAGGAATGGTAAATGAATTAGTTAAATTCCTAATCTCAATTCTTTTATCAAAATCAGGTAAATTACCAACATCAGTACTTAAATTTGTATTGTTTAAAACAAGCCCATAAGATAATTGAACAGGACGATAATATTTATAGCTATTATTCACTGTAGTTTTATTATCCCCTGCCCCTAACTGAACCATATAATAACTATTAGGTTGACCACCAGCTATTAAATCAGTGAGATTGTTTTGACCCCACCAATTATAATCAATATTCCCATTCACATTATCAGCTTCTTTTCCATTAGATGCTGTATTATTTAAAATACGGCAATAATTCACACTACCACCACCACGACCATTAACAACATTAGTATATACACCACCACCACGAATAGCTGTGTTATTTATAATACTACAATTAACCACACTACCACTATAAATAGATACACCACCACCAGTAGTAGCTTTGTTATTTATAATACTACAATTAACCACACTACCACCACCACTATAAATAGATACACCACCACCACCATAAGTAGTAGCTGTGTTATTTATAATACTACAATTAACCACACTACCACCACCACTATAAATATATACACCACCACCACCATAACTAGTAGCTGTGTTATTTATAATACTACAATTAACCACACTACCACCACTATAAAGATATACACCACCACCACCAACTCCATAACGCATATTAGCTACGTTATTTATAATACTACAATTAACCACACTACCACCACTATAAAAATATACACCACCGACAGCAACAGAACCAACACAATATACACCACCACCACCAGTAGTAGTAGCTGTGTTATTTATAATACTACAATTAACCACACTACCACCACTATAAATATATACACCACCACCACGAATAGCTGTGTTATTTATAATACTACAATTAACCACACTACCAACACCATAAATATATACACCACCACCATATACACCACCATCACCACCACCATTATAAGCTGTGTTATTTATAATACTACAATTAACCACACTACCAACACCATAAATATATACACCACCACCATATACACCACCATCATATAAACCACCAACACCACCACCATTATAAGCTGTGTTATTTATAATACTACAATTAACCACACTACCACCACCACGATCAATATATACACCACCACGATCAATATATACACCACCACCACCACCAGTAGGAGTAGTAGCTGTGTTATTTATAGTAGCTGTGTTATTTATAATACTACAATTAACCACACTACTACCACCATAAAGTACACCACTAGAAATATATACACCACCACCATAAGTAGCTTTGTTATTTATAATACTACACTTAACCACACTACCACTACTATAAATATATACACCACCACCAGTAGTAGCTTTGTTATTTATAATACTGCAATTAACCACACTACCACCATTTTCACCATTATTAATATATACACCACCATAAGTAGTAGCTGTGTTATTTATAATACTACAATTAACCACACTACCACTACTATAAATATATACACCACCACGATCAGTAGCTGTGTTATTTATAATACTACAATTAACCACACTACCACCACCATCAATAAATACACCACCATCACTATAACCATCACTATAAATATATACACCACCACCAGCAGTAGCTTTGTTATTTATAATACTGCAATTAACCACACTACCACCATTTGCACCATTATCAATATCTACACCACCACCATAAGTAGCTGTGTTATTTATAATACTACACTTAACCACACTACCATTATCAATATCTACACCACCACCACTTCTAGCTGTGTTATTTATAATACTGCAATTAACCACACTACCACCAGTAGTAATATCTACACCACCACCATAAGTAGTAGCTGTGTTATTTATAATACTACAATTAACCACACTACCATAATTATATATGCCACCACCACTATTAGCTGTGTTATTTATAATACTACAATTAACCACACTACCACCCTTATAAATATATACACCACCACCAAAAACAGCTGAGTTATTTATAATACTACAATTAACCACACTACCACCACCATAAATAGTTACACCACCACCACGAGTAGCTGTGTTATTACGAGTAGCTGTGTTATTTATAATACTACAATTAGTCACAGAAAAATTTATACCATTACTATATATACCTCCTCCATCAGCATTAGTATTTGCTCCAGTAATTGTCAATCCAATGAGGTTAACATTACTCTCAGTTACATTAAATACTCTTCCACTCCCTTTTGCATTCACTATTACCGTTCCAGATGTCGCGCTTTCTGCGGCTTTTATTGTTAAACCTGTTTTAATAACTGTGATATTAGATTGATTATACTCACCAGGATTTAATATTATGGTCTCATTTTCAGTGGCATTGTTAATAGCTTCTTGTATACTTTGATCTGGATTTAGAGTTACCTCATTAATATATGATTGTATTCCATTTAAAGGATTTAATTCAATATTATTGAACTTAACATCCAATATAGTATCCTTACCATCATCGCTAATATTTAAATGCTTATTGATAGTATCACCATTAATAAGTCCATTAATATCTATTGAAGAAGTATTAATGGTATTACTTGTATTATCAGATAATGTGATATTTTGATCATTATTTATTTTAAAAACCTTATTGGTCTTATTATCTGACTGTAGATTTAAGCTTATATAAGCATGGGTATCATTTAGTCTATGTGGTGTGGCTGTTAAATTAAATATGATGCCATTATTATCATTGTATAGTTTACTGTCTCCTGTATCATTAGCTATTGATGTTGCTGATACTAATAGTAACATACTCAGTATAAACAATCCAAATATATAAATATATGGTATGGGTAGGATTTTATTATCTCCTACAATCTTAAAACTATTCTTACTATTTTTAATCTTAATATACAATTTATTTAAATACTTTAACATAGAATTTAAATACTTTAACATAGAAAAAATCCACTCTTTTAATAATTTTACTTTTATTTTATTTTTTTTATTATTAACAGATGAGTAATTAATAGTTTAATAGTTAAAATATGTGGAGCTTATAAGAAAAAATCAGAGGCTTCTATTTACCATATATACAAACCTGAAAATATAATAAAAGCATCCCCACAATAAGTTAATATCATTCTATTAATTATTAAACATAATTAGAAACATGGACGAGGGTTTCTAATAAATCTAAGTTTTTTAGAAATATTTCTCAAATATTTTTTATAATCACCAAAAAAATATTTAAATTATCATTTTTCATGATATTCTACTGATAACCACTAAATATTATTTTATTGTCCATACATATAAAGTTTTCCTATCTCCTTCATTTATAATCAATAAACAAAATAGAATCAAAAGCTTTAAATTAAACAAAAAACAACTAAAACAAGTTTGGAAATTGAATTACTAAGACATTCTCTCTGTCTCTCTCTCTCTCTCTCTCTCTTTGGAATAATTAAAAGCTTAAACAAGCGAAAAAAAGTAAATTAACCATATCCATAAAATAAGACCTTGGATATTTGGGAGTGTAAAGTTTTAACCTGTTGATTCTATGAAGTTTTGAATAAATAGCTTTTTTTAAAATTAAATATTATTAAGAAATATTAATTTAAAATTCTTTATATTGATTAAAATATATTTATATTAATTAAGATTTAAAATTATGGGTTTTTATAAAATTATATTTAAAATTAAATAATTTGATAAAAAAATTTATCGCTTTAAAATTTAAGAACTTTTCCATAGGTAATCATAATATTAAATTTAGATTATCAAAAAATTATCACATTTATTTATTTTAATAAACTTAAATAACAATTATGTTAGAAAATTTTATAAAATCTTTAGAAAAATCTGTACTTACCAATATAAATGGGCATGATTACATCATTAATCCTGTACTGGATGGAATACCATTATATGAATCTATATTCTTAGAAGAAATAGTGGAAGCTATTAACTATAAACTAAATCTTAGTAATATCGATAAAATTATTGGTATTGAATCTATGGGTATACCTTTAGCTACAGCATTATCTCTTGAAACTAAAATTCCATTTAATATTATTAAGAAAAAGAAAATGAATTTAGATGAGGAAATTTCAGTTTCACAAGTTACTGGATACAGTAAAGAAAAATTATATATAAATTACTTAAATAAAGGAGATAAAGTTCTAATTATTGATGACATTGTGGATACAGGTGGAACTCTAATAGCTATAATTAATGCTTTAAAAAATATTGGGGTTGAAATATTGCATATCATAACTCCTATTGAAAGATCAAATGGTAAACAATTAGTTGAAAAAGAAACTGGATTTTCTATATTAACATTCATAAGATTAGATATTGTTGATGGTGAGATAAAAGTCAAATCATTAATTGATAACTTATGATGTTTGGCACCAAAATAGATTTTTTGCAGGAAACCATGAAACATTCATTAATCATCAAAATTATGGGTGTAAACCGTAGTTATTTATTCCCTCATCCTCTTTAAATTTGAACATTAAATTCATGTTATGAATAGCTTGACCTGAAGCTCCTTTAACAAGATTATCAATGGCTGAAATTATTACAATTCGTCCTGTTTCATCTATCTCAAATCCACCAATGTGAGCAAAATTAGAACCTCTAACTGAACTTAATCTTGGAATTTCTCCAAGCTCTAAAACTTTAACAAAGGGTTCATCTTTGTATTGTTTTTCATATATTTTTAATAGCTTTTCATTATTTAAATCCATGCCTATTTTATTACTAAAACTATGACTCGTAGTCAATATTCCTCTTATTACAGGAACAAGATGAGGTGTAAATGAAACTTTCACCTTAGAAAATTCATTTAATTCTTGTTGAATTTCAGGCATGTGCCTATGATTTATTATTTTATAAGGATTAATATTATCACTTATATTAGGAAAATGAAAACTTTCAGATGGAGATATTCCCCCTCCACTAACTCCAGTTTTTGAATCAATAATTATTCTATCCACTATTTTTCCCTTTGATAAGGGCATTGTAGCTAAAATAGCTCCTGTTGGAAAACATCCTGGATTAGCTATTAAATCAGCTTTTTTAATATCTTCTCGATATATTTCTGGTAATCCATAAACAGCATTCAATGGAGATTCATGATCTAATCCATACCATTTTTCGTATGTAGAAACATCTTTGAATCTGTAATCTCCACTTAAATCAATAACCTTTGAACCATTTTTTAAAAGTGCTGGAACTATTTTCATAGATGTTCCATGAGGTGTAGCTGTAAAAACAAGATCAGCATCTATTGAATTAGGATTTAAATCTTTAAAAATTAAATTAGAACCCATTAAATTTGGATGAACTTTGTAAACTGGTTTTCCAGCATGTTTTCTTGAACTAACACCAACAATTTCTACATGAGGATGGTTTTCTAAAAGTCTGATTAATTCTCCACCAGTATATCCGCTTGCTCCAATTATAACTACTTTTATCATATTAAACACCAATATAATAATTAAGGTTCATGTACACACAATAATTAATTCATCAAAATATAGTAATTCCCTTAACTTTTGATATATACTATATTTTAAATAAATGATTAGAAAATTAATTTTAGTCACAATTTAAGTAAAATTCATGAAAATCAGTTTCTTTAATCTTTTTTATAATCTTACAGCTACTGTCAAGTGTTGAAATTTTGTAGTCTTTAACTCTTTCTACATCCACATCAATACCTTCATTTTCAAGAGAATTTTTTAATTTTTCAATGTCAAAGTCCTGATCATTTCCAATAGCTATTATATCTGGATTTATTTCTTCAACGATTCTAAACATATTATTTTCATAACCTAAATAAGCTTCATCAACACATTTTAACATTTTTATCATTTCAAGACGTTGCTTTTCATTAACAATAGGTATTCTTTTCCTTTTTTTCACAGTAGAATCACGAGCCACAACAACCACTAATTTAGCATCGTGCCCCCCAAGTTCCTTTGCTTTTTTAAGGTATAATCCATGCCCAGGGTGCAAAATATCAAATGTTCCAGTTGCCATAACTACTGTCATTTAATCACCATAGTTAATTGATATAATTATTAAGTTATAGTTTAAAATTTTTTTTAAATTTTTTTTAAATTTTTTTTAAATTATTTTTAAATTATTTTTAAATTTTCTTTTAAATATTACTAAAATATTCTAATTTTTTAAAGTTATCTAATATATATTATATAATTTATAATTAAATAGTTTATTTTATTTATTTTTTTATTTATTTTCTAAAAATAATAACTCTAATTTTAAAAATAATAACTCTAAAAATAAAAATTCTAAATTTAAAAATAATTATTTTTTTTATTTATTTTCTAAAAATAATTATTCTAAGTTTAAAAATAATTATTCTAAGTTTAAAAATGATTATTTCTTTTATTTATTTTCTAAAAATAATTATTCTAATTTTAAAAATAATTATTCTAATTTTAAAAATAATTATTTATTTTATTTATTTTCTAAAAATAAAAACTCTAAAAATAAAAACAATAACTCTAAAAATAAAAATAAAAACTCTAAAAATAAAAATAAAAACTCTAAAAATAAAAATAAAAACTCTAAAAATAAAAACAAAAACTCTAAAAATAAAAACAAAAACTCTAAAAATAAAAACAAAAACTCTAAAAATAAAAACAAAAACTCCAAAATTAAAAATAATATATAAATCAAAATAAACAGAACAATATATAATTAAAATATTGAATTATTAAAACTTCTAACAATGAGAAAATGATTATACCAACAATACCAACACCTGATGAACTTTTAGATAAAGGTTTTAATAGGGCAAAAAAAGCAGCGAATAAAGCAAGAACTTCAAAACTTCCAAGACATAAGAAATCACAGATAATTGAAGAGACTCGTGTTACCACAGCATGTCAAGTAGTTAAAGAAAAATTACAAATGATTTTGGATCGTGTTCCAGATATAGAATCTCTTCCAGAATTTTACCAAGATTACATTGATATAACCGTTGGTGTAGATCAAATGAAACAATCCCTTGGAGCTCTTAATTGGGCTTATGGAATAATAACTCAACTTGAAAAAGATTATGCTAAAAGAATAAGAAGATCACCATCTGAAAATTCTACCAAACTTCAAAAACAATTGTATGGTAGATTAGCTTCGGTTGTAAATAAAATTAGTAAAGATCTTGATTTTTTAGATTATGGAAAATCTAAATTAAGAAACATGCCCACAATTAATTTTGAAGCAACCACTATTGTCATTGCAGGATTTCCTAATGTTGGTAAATCAACACTTCTTAGACAAATTACTGATGCTGAACCACAGGTTGCAAATTATCCTTTCACAACAAAAGGTATTCAAATTGGTCATCTTGAGAGAAAATGGAAGCATATTCAAATTATTGATACTCCAGGATTATTAGATAGACCTATCATTAAAATGAATGATATAGAATTAAATGCTATTTTAGCTTTTGAGCATTTAGCTGATTCAATACTTTTTATATGTGATATCTCTGAAACTTCAGGTTATCTTATTGAAAATCAGATAAAACTCTTTGAAGAGATAAATACAATATTTAAAAAAGATATTATAATTGTATTTAATAAGATTGACCTTGTAAGTGATGATAAAAAAGAAAAACTTGAAAAATATAAGAATATTTTTAATGATGTCATTGAAATATCTGCTTTTGAAAGAACTGGAATTGAGAAAATAATTAATAGGATTGCAAAAGTAGAAAAAAATCCTTAATAATCTTAAATACAAAATAGTTTGATATTTTTGGATTTATTTTTCACGATTTATAACATAATCAGCAATTGAAATTAATAATTGTTTATATGGGGAATCATCCAATATACTTAATAGCTTCTTAGCATCAGCAACATATTTTCGTGCTAAATCACTTGCATACTGTAGTGAATTATATTTATTTAAAATATCCATTGCTAATATTATATCATCTTTAGAACTATTATTTTTTAAAATATTAATTAATTTTTCCTTATCTTCTAAACTTCCATTTTTAAGAGCATGAATAATAATTATTGTCATTTTTCCTTCAACAATATCACTACCAACTGGCTTACCTAATTTTTCCTCATCAGCAACTAAATCTAAGTAATCATCCTGAATTTGAAAAGCTAAACCAATAAGTTTACCATACTCATAGATTGAATCTATTTCTTTTTGACTTGCACCAGCCATTATGGCACCTGATTTAGTAGCAGCAGCTATTAAGGCACCAGTTTTCTTAAAAATCATTTCTAAATAATCTTCTTCTTTAACATTAAAATTTTTCTCAAATCCCATATCCTCTGCTTGTCCTTCACATATTTTAACACATGCATCAGCAACTGTAGCTATTGTTCGATGAATATAATCTATTGAATCAATATCATCTTTTGTAGATGATATAAGTTCAAATGCCTTAGAAAACAGAGTGTCTCCAGCTAAAATAGCTATATTATTATCCCAAACTTTATGAACTGATGGCTTAGATCTTCTAACATCATCATCATCCATTATATCATCATGAATAAGTGAAAATGTGTGTATAAGCTCAATTGCTGCAGCTGTTTTAATTGCATTTTTTTGACTTCCTCCAAAAGCCTCACATGAGATAATGGATAAAGCTGGTCTTAACATTTTGCCCCCACTTTCAGTGAGGTAAATAGAAGCCTTTTTAAGATTATTTGGACTTATATTTGAAAGAAAGCTATTAATCTCCTTGTTTACAATGATAGAATATTTTTCTAAATTCTCTACTAAATTTTGTATAAAAGATCCCCCCACATAACAATTGCAATTACTTATTTTAAATATGATTATAAAACAATATTTTTATCTTTAATAATATTTATACTTTTAAATTCTTGAAAATAGAATTATACAATAGAATATATTTTAGTTGAATTAAATTCACACCAATAGAATTTATTTATATTATCAAGAGTTTCTATAAACCTCATTTTTCTTAAATTTATTTTTAAAAAAGCTATTTATTAAATCAACTATAACTTATTTATATTAATATATAAAATAGATAATATAAATAATATGCTTTTTTTTAAAAAATAAAAACAAATTATCAAGACTATTTTGACTTAAAAATAAAATTTGAAAAAATTTTACATATTATAAACAATCAAATCAGTAAAATTAATGTCAATAATATATTTATCATTGTTTTTTAGGAATTTTAACAATTAGTACAGGACAGTTTAGACATCCAATATATGAAACATATTTATTTTCAATTGTAAGAATCCATACTAATTTTACACGACCAATAAAAATCGAAACATTTATATTACATTGATTATTATAACTATTATTCATGGGTAGATATAATTTAAGAAATTTTTTCATTTCCAGAAAAAATAATTGTCACCCAGTTCTTAATTAAATTTTGGAGGCATAATATAGATGAAATATAAAATTTTAGTAATAACATTAATAGCTATTTTAGCTATAAGTAGTATAAGTGCTGTTTCAGCTAATCCTAGTTTGAATTCTTTATCTATTGGTCATGATAAACAATGGTATACTGATATTGATATTAATAACCCATTCAATGAAGGACAACCAAATTATAATAAATATAATCTTCTAAATGCACTTAAACCAGGAGATGTAATTTATAGTCCAACAGGATTCTATAATACTACAGGTCATATTTTTATTTTAGAAGATGTATTTAAAGATCCTAATTCTAATAAATCATATATTAGATGTATTGAAGCTGGAGGATACATAACCAATAATAAAATCGTTGCTAAAGTGTTTTATTCTATACTTGACGATGATAGAATAGATAATAGTGAACTTGAAGTATATAGATTAAATGATGGTTTAAATGCAAGCCAGTTAACTACAATATTTGATTTTTTAAAACCTCAAATAGGTAAACCTTACTCTGTTATCACTGGTTACCCATTACCATATAGTATAGATACTAATAAATGGTATTGTTCATTATTAGTTTGGGCTGCTTATAAAAATATTGGTATTGATATACAATCAAAAAATAGTCCCTTTGCGAATTTAATAGTTTTACCTGCTGAAATTTCAAAAGATTCAAAATTATTAACTCGTGTAGATTTGCAGTGAAAGTTTTACTATTTTTCAACAAATAATAAATTGTAAACTTTTATGGAAGTTTATAAGTATTTTAGGTTTTATTTATATAAAATCTACAGCAAAATAGGAAAATTAATATAAAAACCATAACCCTCATTCTTTCCTATTTTATTTTTCAGTGACTTGTGCCTTTAATTTACAGATACATTTTAAATTGTATGATGTTAATATAAGGAATAATTCCTTTTGTATGTTTATTATATCCTTAAATATGAATTTTAATACTTTATTAACCTCTTTTAAGATAACCAAATATTGATTCATTGATAATCCATCGTTTTTTATAAATTTCATTGTTTTCTTTTGTATATCATTTTTTCAATGTTTTTAGCATGAAGCTAATTTATTTATTTTTTTTTAAATAGAAACTTTTAAAACACGAACATGATCTAATTCAAAGGCAAAAACATGATTAATTTTACAGTGAATTGGATTGTTCCTCAAGTTGCCAGCAATGATATTTTATAGTGTATGAAATAATGTTTTTAAGTACAGAAAAACTTCGTTTTTCTAATTGAGCAAGTTCAATAATAAAGTTTTTTAAAATGAAGTATAATTATTGAATTTTTAATTAACAAAATTATAATAATTATTTTTAAACAGGTGAATAAATTCTCCTAAGTTGAAAATAAATTTTCAACAATAAAAAAATAAAAATTATTATTTAAAAAATTAATTTAATATTAATTTGAAGTTTTTAAAAACTGAGAATCTATTCTTCTAAGTTGAAAATAAATTTTCAACAATAAATTTTCAACAATAAGATATTTAAAATAAATGATTAATTACAAACATTTTTTACATCACTATAGTTTAAAATTATTTATATTAATCAAAATATATTATATCTTATTTAAAATTATAGATTTTCATTAAATGATATTTAAAATTAATAACTATAAATAATAACTATAACTTAATAAAAAATGATCATTCAAATTTTAAGAACTTTTCTATAAGGAGTATAACTTAAAAAAAAATAATTTATAATATTTGATCTGATATTTATGAAAAAGAATATCACCAGCAATAGCTTCTATTTCCAAAGGAATTCCAACTAAAATTGTTTCTTCAGTTCAAAATGAAGGTAGTGGGATTATTGTGGGTAAAAATTCAAATATAACCTAAATAAAGAGTTTGAAAAGGAAAAATAATAGCTACAGATGGAGTTGCTTCAATATAAAAGATGTTATTAACTTATGCTCAATATTCATAGATACAGATTATTTCATGTTATTGTAATCATGCTCATATAAGTTATTATAGTTATAAAAAATGAAAAGGAGCTTTATATGGTATATAACAATTTATTAGACCTGCAAAATGCTTATAAAAAGTATGGAAAACAGACCATACTTAATGGGCATAAAGAAGCTTTAAATGAATGGTGGAAACTTTTAGATTTAGGAAAATTATCAAAGGAGATAGAGAATTATCCTAAATTTCAGGAATATATATTGAAAGGTATTCTTGGTTATTCTGTTGATGATTATGAATTTGAAAAATCTCATGGGGATGGACGAGTTGAGTACACAATTCTAAAAGATAATAAACCATACATAGTATTTGAAGTTAAAGGAACCAAATTTGAAGATTTAAACAAAAAATATGGAAGGGAGGATAGTGCTGTAACACAAGCATTCAAGTATGCTAATGAAAAAACAAGTATAGAATGGGTCATGGTAACTAATTATAATGAATTCAGACTTTACAACTATAATAAATCAAAAGAGAGATATATTAATTTTAAATTTGAGGATTTAAAACCTGATTCAGATACCTTCAATGATAAGAATATTAAATACTTTCTGTTATGCTTTTCTAAAAAATATGTTATTGAAAGAGATGTTATAGGAGAATATCTTGATTACATGGAAAAAGCAGATATAGGAAAAATTTTCTATAAAATATATAGTGAAGCCCGTGAAATATTAATAAGAGAATTAGTAGAGATTAATAATAAAAATCAGATTGAATCTATTAATTTAGCCCAACAAATACTCAATCGCTATATTTTCATTTGTTTTTGTGAAGATAATGGGTTAATTCCTAACCATTCAAATAGAGAAGATATATTATACTTAGTAAAAAAAAGAAAGTTAAGAGAAACTGAAATATGGCATGAATTAAACAATTTATTCATGGATATGAATGAAGGGAATGATTATCGGGGTATAAATGAGTTCAACAGTGGATTGTTTAGGGAGGATATTTCTCAATTAGTAATCAGGGATACAATTGATGATAAAAGTTTTTATAATGGGATTAAAGAGGTTGAAGCTCCTTCATTTTATGAAGGTAGATTGAATGATGAGTTAGGAGAACATAATATAAATCGTTTATATAAATGTCTACTTAGAATATCCTACCATGATTTCAAATCAGATATAGATGTAAATATATTGGGGGAAATATTTGAAAGAAGTATTGGGGATATAGAGAAAATTAAAGATGGAAAAATAGATGAAACTAAAAAAGGTATTATCTACACCAATGAAAAAATAACAAAAAATATTTGTGAAAATACAATAATTCCTTATTTAAGTCCTTATGGGGATACAAATAATATAAATGAACTGATTAATCAATACAAAAATGATTTAAAAATATTGGGGGATAAACTAAAAAATATTCGTATATTGGATCCTGCCTGTGGATCTGGTGCATTTTTAAATCAATCAGTTGACTTATTAGTGTCCATACATAAAGCAATTTATAAAGAAAAACATCCTGAACTTAATATAGAAGAAAATAAAGAGAAATTTAACATTCATAAAAGTTTAATAGATAGTATAAGAAATAATATTTATGGTGTGGATTTAAACAATGAATCTGTTGAAATAACTAAACTTTCATTATTTTTAAAAACTGCTGATGAAAAATCTAAACTACCGAACCTTGATAAAAACATTAAAACAGGAAATAGTCTAATAAATGATTTCCAGTATTGTGAGCAATCATTCGATTGGAATAAAGAATTTCCAGAAATAATGATGGATGGAGGATTTGATATTGTCATTGGTAATCCACCATATATAAGAAGCAAAGATATAGAATATAAACCATATCTAAAACATTATGAAACCTATACAGGAGATAATGACCTTTATGTTTATTTTTTCGAGAAAGGAATGGAACTACTTAAGAATAATGGAAGATTAGGATTTATATGCTCAAATAAATATGAAAAAGCAAAGTATGGTAAAAGATTAAGGAAATATCTTTTGCAGTATAAAATCATAGGATATGAAGATCGTACATCTAAAAACGATTTCCCAACTGTTAATGTTGATCCAAGCATAATTTTAATATCAAAAGAATCACCCTTAACTAAACATGAGATTCACATCTACGAAGATTTTCATAAAGAATTTAGAATGGAACAAAAGTATTTAAATGAAGATTCATGGGCATTTATAAATCAAAAATCAAGAGATTTAAAAAATAAGATAGAATCCAAAGGAAAACTCATAAAAAATATAGCTGAAATAAACATGAATCGTGGAATTACAACTGGTCTCAATGAAGCATTTAAAATAAATAAATCAACACGAGATAAATTAATCAAAGAAGACCAAAATAATAAAGATATAATTAAACCATTACTTCGTGGAGAAGATATAAAAAAATGGATAATTGATTATGCAGAATTATATATAATTTTTACTCGTAGAGGAATTGATATTGATAAATATCCTACGATTAAAAAATATTTAGCAGAGTTCAAAAAGGAATTAACCCCTAAAAAAACTAAAGATGAAAAAGTTGGTAGAAAAATAGGTGACTATAAATGGTATGAAATCCAAGATGCTTCAAATTATTATGAAGATTTTGAGAAATCAAAAATAATTTGGGGAAAGATAAGTGGAAAACCACAATATACAGTAGATAATGATAATTATTATATCTTAGATTCAGGATACATTTTAACATCAAATGCAAATCAAATTAATTTATATTATTTGTCAAGTTTATTTAATTCTAAAATTTTAGATTGGTACTTAGGGATAATTGCAACATCTTTAGGGAAAATTAAAACACATGGTCCTCAGTTTGTGGAACAATTACCAATAATAATACCTTCAAAAGAAAAACAAGATCAAATTATAAAAATAGCTAAAAATATCAATAAATTTTCTCAAGCTAAAACCAACGAAGTTAATCGGTTTATGGAAAGTTTAAAAGATTATTTAGAAATCAAAAATATTAAACATAATGATTTTACTAAAAGAATGGAGATCTACAAATATTATAACTTTAATTTTATAGATTTCATGAAAGAACTTAAAAAGAAAGTCAATGGACAAGAAAACAAAAAACTATTAGATAAAGAATCTATAATGGAAGAATTAAAAAAAAGATATGAAAATAGCACCCATAAAATAAATGATTATGATTTAAAAACATGTTCAATTGAAAAAGAGATAAATAATGCTATTTATAAACTATATGATTTAACAACTGATGAAATAAATACAATAGAAAAAAACACTCTCTAAAAAATATGGTTGGAAAATTGTGTATCATTACTGTAAAGTTTTTAAAATCTTTAAAATCTTTAAAATCCTTAAAATCCTTAAAATCCTTAAAAAATTAATTTTCTGAATGTATTCCTTATGGAAAAGTTCTTAAATCTTGAATAATAAATTTTTTTAATAAATTATTTTTTTTTAATAAATTATTTAATTTTAAATATTAATTTATAAAAATCCATGATTTTAAATTTTACATGATATAAATAAATTTTAAATAATATAAATAAATTTTAAATAATATAAATAAATTTTAAATAATATAAATAAATTTTACATGATATAAATAAATTTTACATGATATAAATAAATTTTAAATAATATAAATAAATTTTAAATAATATAAATAAATTTTAAATAATATAAATAAAT
>JAITPS010000122.1 GCA_031289325.1 Candidatus Methanovirga meridionalis | reverse complement strand
ATGCAATATGATATATGTACACTTATACTTGGATGGTATGGATAAAATCAATGACCTTTTAAAAGAAATAATAGCTAAAATTATTTCAGAAACAGAAGAAAATTGGAAAGATAAAATTTCAAGTCTATTTGGAGATACTGTGAAAACTATTGGTTTTGGAGGGCTTAAAGTTGAATTTACTCCATCAGAGGATGAAACCAAAATATTGGTTAGAGAATTTCCAAGAATATTAAACAACATTTTAGGAAAAGCAGGTTATGGTGAAAAAAACGGGAAAAAAGGTCTGTTTATTGTGATTGATGATATTAATGGTTTAACAATTAATCATGAATTTGCTAATTGGTATAAAAGCTTTGCAGACACACTATCTACTGACTATTCAAACAAATCTCCTATTTTCATGATTTTATCAGGACTGCCTGAGAAAAAAGAAATATTGTTTAATTATAATGAATCATTTAGTAGAATATTTCATTACACTGAATTAGAAACATTGGATGATAAAGAAATTAAAGAATTTTATGAATCCATGTTTAGTAAAGTAGGAATGAAAGTAGAAGAAAGTGCAATGAAATTAATGGTTGGATACTGTTCAGGTTTACCTACTATGATGCATGAGATAGGAGAAGCTATTTTTTGGGTAGATGATGATTTCAATATTGATGCTGATGATTCATTAAAAGGCATATTGAATGCTGGAACACAAATAGGGGATAAATATCTTAAGCCTGTTATTGATTCTAAGATTAAAAGTGATAAATACCTTTCGATTTTTAAGAAATTGGGGGAACATACATTTTCTTTAATAAATGAAGGATTTACAAAAAAAGATTTAGAAAATATTTTAAATAAAGAAGAAATGAAAGTTTTCAATGATTTTTACAGGCGAGCTAAAGATTTAGGATTAATGGAATTGGTTAGTTCTAAAAAAATAGGAACCTATAAATTTACAAATAATTTGTATCCTGTTTATTTCATGATACAAAACTTAGCTTCAAATCAAAAATACATTAAATAGAAGTGATTTCATGAATTGGAAAAAATTAGGACTTAAAATGGGATTAGAAATTCATCAACAATTAAATACTAAAACTAAGCTATTTTGTTCATGTCCAAATGAACTTAGTGATAAAAAAAACGATGAAGAGATTAAAAGATACTTAAGACCTACACAAAGTGAATTAGGTCAAATTGATAGAGCGGCATTTCAAGAATCTTTAAGAAATTTAAGCTTTAAATACCAAGTTTATGATCACAAAACTTGCTTAGTTGAAACCGATGATGAACCACCCCATAATTTAAATGAAGAAGCATTAGACTTATCTATTACAATAGCTTCACTTTTAAACATGAATATTATTGATGAAATCCATACAATGAGAAAACAAGTAATAGATGGTAGTAATACTGGTGGATTTCAAAGAACATCTTTAATAGCTACTGATGGTTATCTTGATACTGATTATGGTAGAATAGCTATTGAAAATCTCTGTTTAGAAGAAGATGCTGGAAGAAGAATAGACACTGATGATGAGTTCACAACATTCCGTTGTGATAGATTAGGAATTCCATTAGTTGAAATTACAACAGATCCATCAATACATGATCCTGAAGAAGTTAAAGAGTTTGCATATATTTTAGGTCAAATATTAAGAAGTACCAATGTTAAAAGAGGACTTGGAACAATAAGACAAGATTTAAATATTTCAATCAGTGAAGGCAGTCGAATAGAAATTAAAGGAGTTCAAAATTTAGATTTAATACCAAAAATGGTTGAATTAGAGGTTAAAAGACAATTAGGTCTTATTAAAATTAAAAATAAAGTTCTTGAAAGAGATGCTAAAGTTTTAGATGAAATTTTTAATGTTGATGAAGTTTTCAAAAACACATCATCCAAGATAATATCAAAGGCAAAATCTGTAAAAGCTATTGTTTTAAAAGGTTTTAATGGATTAATTGGTTTAGAAATTCAAACAAACCGTAGATTTGGTAGTGAACTATCTGATTATGCTAAAAAACATGGTGTTTCTGGAATTTTCCACAGTGATGAATTACCTGCTTATGGAATCACTGAAAATGAAGTTTTAAAATTAAAAAAATTCTTAAATATTGATGATGATGATGCAATCATATTAGTAGCTGCAGATGAGGATATAGCTATTTTAGCTTTAAAAGAAGTTATAAGGAGAGTTAAAATGGCTTATGATGGAGTTCCTGAAGAAACAAGAAAAGCATTAGAAAATGGGACAAGTGAATATATGAGACCTCTTCCAACATCAAATAGAATGTATCTTGAAACAGATATTCCACTTTTTAAAATTAATAAAGAAAAAATAACAAACATTAAAAATAATTTACCTGAACTTATAGATGAAAAGAAAAGAAGATTGATTAGAGAATATAAAATAAGTGATGATTTAACAAATCAATTAATTAAAAGAGGATTTGTTGATGAGTTTGAAGATGTTTTATCCGAACTTAAGGTTGATCCAATTGTTGTTGGTTCTTTTTATGCTTATACACTACAAGAATTAAAAAGGGATAAAATAGCTATTGAATTATTAACAATCAATGATATTAAATCTGTTTTTAAATTATTAGAAGATGAATTAATAAATAAAGATGGTGTTAATTATATTATAAAAGAGATAATTACTTCAAATGAAAAAAATAAGTCATTACCTCATGATTATAAAAAAATAGCTAAACAATTAAATCTTTTACTCTTATCTGAAACTGATATAAGAAATATAATCAATGAAATTGCTTTAAAAAATGAAAGTATGATTAAAGAACGACAAATGGCTTCCATTGGGCCTTTAATGGGCATGGCAATGAAAAAACTAAAAGGAAAAGCAGATGGAAAAATTGTTAATAAAATAGTTAAGGAAGAGATTCAGAAAATGGTTTAATAATTGAAAGTTTAGAGTGTGTTACATGATTAATTTAACTACAGTATAAACCTATAATTCTGAAAATATATTAATTTTATTAAAAATAATTGTGAACAATCTCTTAGAAGTTCATATAGGATTGAAAAAAGTTAGATAAAAGACTAAATATACTTAAAATTATAATTAAATCATATTTTAGGGGATTAAATATTGTTTATATGTAATAATTGTATCCAAAACTTACAGTTTGATTATATTCAGTTTTTCTATATATGTTAGCTATTACAACATCAACTAAAAGGTCTGAAGTTAGTTCGAAAAGATATGGAACTTTATTCTTTAATAAATTTTTTTCTTCAGATAATTCAAATTTTTTTATATTGATATTTAAGTCTGTGAGTTTACCTAAAGATGAATTTGGATTAGATGTGATTAATACGATTTTAGGATTTATTAATTCTTTTGCCTTACTGATTGTGTTTAATACAAATTGTGATTCACCTAACTTAGAAAAAGCAACAATACAATCCTCTTTTTTAACAGCTGGTGTTGACACATTACCAACCACATGACTATTAATACCTCTTCTAGCAAGTTTCGCAGCAAAATTTGATGCTACATAATTTGAAAGCCCAGATCCTATTGTAAAAATATTATCTGAAGTAAGAACGATTTCAATAAGTTCATTAACATTATCATCGTTAATATGGATAATTAATTTTTTCATATCTTCTAAAGCAGTTTTAATCATATTTTCTATTAACATTATTCTAATCACCATATAATATTTATGTAAACTTTTTTTTAAAGTATAGTCATTATGGAAAAGTTTTTAAATTTTGAATAATAAATTTTTTTATTAACTTATTTAATTTTAAATATCATTTTATAAAAATCTCTAATTTTAAATTTTAAGTAATATAAGCATATTTTGACCAACATAAATGATTTTAAATTAATATATTTTAAATTAATATATTTTAATATATTATATGAAATAATGTTTTTAAGTACAGAAAAAACTTTGTTTTTCTAATTGAACAAGTTCAATAATGAATTTTTTAAAAATTAAACATGATTATTAAATTTTTAATTAAAAAAATTATAGTTATTATTTTTAAAAATAAAGAAATAAAAATTATTATTTAAAAAATTAATTCAATTTTAATTTGAAATTTTTAAACAGGTGAATAAATTCTCCTAAGTTGAAAATAAATTTTCAACAATAAGATATTTAAAAATAAGTGATTAATTAAAAACATTTTTCCATCATTATAATATTCATTTTAAAAAAAATTATTTATTAAAAGAACTTTATAGAGTCCAATGTATAATACTTTACCAAACTTTTTATAACCTTTTCCAAATTATATTTGTCTTTATAAAAATTGTCTTTATAAAAATTGTCTTTATAAAAATTATCTTTATAAAAATTATCTTTATAAAAATTATCTTTATAAAAATTGTCTTTATAAAAATTATCTTTATAAAAATCCTTGAATTTTAATATAAATGAATTTAAAAGATTACTGAGAAAGTTTATAAATATTAGGTAGGTTACTAATTTTATAGTAAAAGATTGTATTATTCTAATTTTTATTTGAAACTATTTTATTTTATATCATATAAATATTTGTAGTTATTAACTCCAATGCTGTCAACATAAGAAACAATTTTTAATTTTTTTAAACTTTTCTATTTGAGCCACATTTCATATATAACTTCTTTTTTCAGAAGTTTTTTCTTAAATTCATGCGAAATTTAGATTGTTGTGGATTTTTTATGGGATGCGATGGTTTTTCTTATTTTAAACTAAATTTTTTTCATTTGTCTTAATTATATTAATCAATATTCTTCTTTTCTCTTCTGTGTCATCATCTAATATCATTTTTAAATCAAATTGTATTTATATTATTTAAAATTTAAAATTATAGATTTTTATAAAATTATATTTAAAATTAAATAATTTAATAAAAAAAATTATCATTCAAAAATTTAAGAACTTTAACATAATGACTAATTTAATAAAAAAAATTACCATTTTAGAATTTAAGGAATATGAATAATGTCATTAATGTGGAACTTTTTAAAAAATTTTAGATTTTATAAGCTTAAAATAATAATAAGTTGATGCTTAAAATAATAATAAGTTGATGTAATAAAAATGATTAATTTTAATTGAAAATAAAAAAAAAGATTTTTTTAGCTATTAATGGTTACTCCTATGGGGAAAGCTGTAAAAATAGATTATAAATTGGATTTAGCAATGTTATAAGAATCATTGTCTTTTCTTTATATTATTAAACCATGAAAAAACTAATTATTTTTTTACTTATATACTTAATGGTTTTAATCAAATCACAAATTATTTAATATGTAACCACAATAAATAGTGAATGTAATAATAGTTTATTATAAATACATTAATATATTATAAATACTTAGTATATGTGATAAAATGGTAGTTAAAATTGGAATAATAAAAAGTGGAAATATTGGTACTTCACCAGTATTAGATTTATTGCTTGACGAACGTGCAGACAGACCAAATATTGATGTAAGAGTAATTGGTTCTGGTGCTAAAATGAGTCCTGAGCAAGTGGAAGAGGTAGTTCCTAAAGTTAAAGAATTCAACCCAGATTTTGCAATATTCATAAGTCCAAACCCAGGTGCTCCAGGACCTGCTAAAGCAAGAGAAATATTATCTGGATATGATATTCCTTCTGTCATCATTGGTGATGCTCCAGGAGCAGGTAAAAAAGATGAACTGAATGAACAAGGATTAGGTTACATAATTGTTAAAGGAGACCCGATGATTGGTGCAAGAAGAGAATGGCTTGACCCAACTGAAATGGCTTCTTTCAATGCAGATGTTATCAAAGTTTTAGCTTTAACTGGTGCTTACAGAGTTGTTCAAAAAGCAATTGATGCACTTATAGCTGATGCTGATGCAGGCAAATCATTAGAATTACCAAAAATAATCATCACATCTGAAAAAGCTGTTGAAGCTGCAGGATTTAAAAACGGGTATGCTAAAGCAAAAGCAATAGCTGCTTATGAATCTGCTGAAAAAGTTGCTGATATTGACTTGAAAGGATGTTTCATGGTTAAAGAATCTGAAAGATATATTCCTTTAGTTGCTGCAGCTCATGAATTAATTGCTATAGCTGCTAAATTAGCAACCGAAGCAAGAGAAATTGAGAAAAGTAATGATACTATTTTAAGAACTCCACATGGTGGAGATGGTTCTGTTCTCTCAAAAACAGTATTTTTAGATAAACCATCTTAAACATAACTTACTTTTTCTTTTTTTTAACATTTTTATTATTTTCAAATATTTTTCAAATATTTTTTATTTTATAGTTTATGAAATAATGTTTGTAAGTTAAAGAAAATCTTTCGAATTTTCTAACTGAGATAAAAAAGCTCAAAAAGGAAAACCTTTCAGGAAAACCTTTCAGATTTTCTAAGTTTAAAACTATAAAATTTTTAAAAATAATGATTAATTAAAAACATTTTTACAATTTTTACATCAATATAATACTTTTTTTTATTTTATTTGACATTTTTAAGTAATGCTTTCTCAGTTATTTTAGAAATGTGTTAAATCTAATTGATAAGATATTTTTCCTAATTTTTTATTCTAAAAATATTTGTACATACCTAAAAAATCTTTTTTTACTTTTAATTGAAGCTAATAACTTTTAAATCATTTATAAAAAGTTTGTTTATTATAAAAAGTTTGTTTATTATAAAACTTAAATTTTTGAAAAAATTACCACTTTTAATTTTTATTAAAATCAACTTTTTAAAATTAAAATTATTATTTTTAAAAAATAAATAAAATAAAATGTGATCATTATGAAAAAGTTCTTAAATTTTGATTAATAAATTTTTTATTAAATAAATTTTTTTATTAAATTATTTAATTTTAAATATTAATTTATAAAAATCTATAATTTTAAATAAAAATCTATAATTTTAAATAAAAATCTATAATTTTAAATAAAAATCTATAATTTTAAATTTCAATTAATATGGGCTTATTTTAATTAATATAATTAATTTTAAATTAGTATTATTTAATAATATTTATTTTTAAAAAAATTATTTGTTAATTTAAAAAAATTATTTATTAATTTAAAAAAATTATTTATTAATTTAAAAAAATTATTTATTAAGAATTTTATCAAAGATACTATATTTTAATTATAAATTAATAGTTTTTATTAGATAATTTTAAAAATTAGAATATTTTAATAAAAATTAGAATATTTTAATAAAAATTAGAATATTTTAATAAAAATTAGAATATTTTAATAAAAATTAGAATATTTTAATAAAAATTAAAAAATTTTTAAAGTGGAAAAAATCAAAGATTTATTATCGAAAATAACTTAGGATTATCGAAGATAACTTAGGAAAATCAAAAATTTTTCGTTTCTAAGTTAAAACTAAAGTTTTTAAAGTGTAAAAATTTGGTTCTAAACTATACTACAATATAGTTTTTCAAAATCATTATGTAAAAATAATATAAATATAAAAACAAATTAGTCTATACAATGATTAAAAGACAAACAAAATCTTACACAAAAAAAGAGATTTATAAAATTTTTCATCCTTTAGTTAAGAAATGGTTTGATTTGAATTTTAAGGATTTTACACCTGCCCAAAAACAATCAATTGTAGATATTCATAAACAGAATAATATTCTTATCTCATCACCCACAGGTTCTGGTAAGACTTTAACAGCTTTCCTATCAATTATAAGTGAACTCATATTCTTATCAGAGAGAGGTGAATTGGAAGATAATGTTTACTGTATTTATATATCTCCACTTAAAGCATTGGATAATGATATAGACAGGAATTTAGATATTCCTTTAAAAGAAATTGAGAAAATAGCTAATTGGGATACTGGTATTAGAAAAGCTGTAAGAACAGGTGATACTACTCAATATCAAAGAAGTAAAATGTTAAAAAAGCCACCTCATATTCTTATAACAACTCCTGAAACATTATCTATTTTACTTGTTGCACCTAAATTTAAAGAGAAGTTAGTAAATGTTAAATATGTTATTGTTGATGAGATTCATAGTTTTGCTGAGAATAAAAGAGGGGTTGATTTAAATTTATCTCTTGAACGATTACAACATTTAATAGGTAATTTTACACGGATTGGTCTTTCTGCTACGGTTTCACCTCTTGAGAAAATAGCTAATTTTTTAGTTGGTTTTGAGTATGGTGTTCCTCGTGATTGTTTAATAGTTGATGTTAACTATTTAAAAAAATTAGATATTGAGGTTATCTCTCCAGTGGATGATATTGTAATAGCTGATAGTGAAGAAACACGACTTGCAATGTATAATCTTTTAGATGAGTTAATATGTAAACATAAAACAACACTTGTTTTCACAAACACACGATCAGGAGCAGAAAGTGTTTTGTATAATCTTATTAAAATGTTTCCAGAACATTACAATACAAATAATATCATGAATCATCATTCCTCTCTTTCAAAGGAAAGAAGATTATTAACTGAAGAAAGTTTAAAGAAAGGAAAGTTAAAGAGTGTTATTAGTTCAACTTCACTTGAACTTGGAATAGATATTGGATATATTGATTTGGTTGTTTTAATTAACTCTCCAAAATCTGTATCACGAGCATTACAGAGAATTGGCAGAAGTGGACATAAAATTGGTGAAAAATCAAAGGGAAGAATTCTTGTAACAGATAGAGATGATTTAGTTGAATGTTCAATAATTTTAAAATCAATAAAAGATAACAAGATTGAAAAACTTAGAATAATTAAAAATTCATTGGATGTTTTATCACAACACATATATGGAATGGCAATTGAAAATGTTTGGGATATAGATTATTGTTATGATGTAATAAGAAAAAGTTATAATTATGTTGATTTAAGTAGAGATGAATACGAAGATGTTCTTAGTTATCTTGCAGGAGAGTACATTGAACTTGAAGATAGATACATTTATCCTAAAATATGGATAGATTATGATAAGAATATTTTTGGGAAAAAGGGTAGATTGGCTCGTGTAATTTATTCAACAAATGTGGGTACAATTCCAGATAGTTCAAATGTCTTAGTAAAGCTGGAAAATAATCCTATTGGAAAAATTAATCATGAATTCATGGATAAACTTAAAAAAGGAGATACTTTTGTTCTTGGTGGTTCTATTTATAGATTTAATTATTCTAAAGGAATGACAATAAATGTTTCACCTGCATCTGGACCTCCAACTATTCCTTCATGGTTTTCAGGACAACTTCCACTATCCTTTGAATTAGCTATTGAAATTCAAAGATTTAGAAGAATACTTGAAACTAAGTTTCAAGCCAAAAGAACTAAAAAAGAGATAATGGATTTTTTAAAGGAATATCTTTATATTGATGAGTTTGGAGCTAATTCACTATATGAATACTTCAATGAACAGTACAATTATGCTATAATTCCAACCAATAAAATCTTATTAATTGAATACTACACAGGCTTTGGAGGTAAGAAGTTTGTTATTTTCCATAGCTTATATGGGAGAAAAGTAAACGATGCATTATCTCGAGCTGTTGCTTACTTAATATCTGAAAAGTATAATGTAGATATTACAATTTCAATATCTGACAATGGATTCTATTTAAGTAGCGATAATAAGATTTATGGATTAGAAGGTTTTAAATCTTTAAAATCAGAAACTTTTAAAGATACTCTTATTAAAGCTATTGAAAAAACCGAAATCTTATCAAGTAGATTTAGACATTGTGCTGGGCGTTCATTAATGACTCTTAGAAAATATAAAGGTAAGGAAAAATCAGTTGGAAGACAGCAAGTTAGAGGGAAAATATTAAAAAACTTTGTTGAAGAGATTGATAACGATTTTCCAATATTAAAAGAATCTCGAAGAGAAGTCATCGAAGATTACATGGATGTTTATAATGCTAAAAAAGTCATTGAGCAAATAGGATCAAAAGAGATGGAGATAAAAACTATAAATACAATAATTCCATCACCATTTGGATTTAATCTTGTATCTCAAGGTTACTTAGATGTTTTATCACCAAACGATAAAGCGAGTTTTGTAAAAAGAACTCATAAAGCTATTCTTAAAAAAATTAAAGAAAAACTAAATGATGATTGAGGAATAAAAAACTAAATGATGATTAAGGAATAAAAAACTAAATGATGATTGAGGAATAAAAAACTAAATGATGATTGAGGAATAAATATAGTGGGTTTGATAAAGTTCTTAATAAATAACTTTTTTAAAAATAAATATTTTTAAGAAATATTAATTTAAAATTATTTATATTAATTAAAATAAATTTATATTATTTAAAATTTAAAATTATAGA
>JAITPS010000100.1 GCA_031289325.1 Candidatus Methanovirga meridionalis | reverse complement strand
ATGTAGTAATATATCCACCCAATTGAAAATCCTAAGGCTTTATCAACAAACTCCTTAGAAAATGTCATGATTGAACCAGATACAGGTTTATAAGTTGACATTTCTCCCAATCCATTCATTACAAAATAGACAATAAATCCAACTAAAATATAGCTTAATAATGCTCCACCAGGACCAGATTCAGCAATCATGGATCCTGATGCTAAAAAAAGTCCAGTCCCAATTGAACTACCAATAGCTATCATACTAATATGTCTTGGTTTTAAATTCCGTTTAAGAGAATCATCTTTTGCCATATTAAACACATATCTTATCTAAATCAAAGAAAACAATACAATAAACCATTTTTATAATTTCAAAAACTTTTAATTTTTTAAGATAAATTTTTTTCTTTAAACTTAACTATAATTTAATACTGAAAATTCAAAACTAATGATTTATCATTCCTTAAATAATTTTATACTGGTATGACAGCATCTAAACACATATTTTCAATGATAAAATCACTATTCACATCATTTATAAACTTTTTAACCCAATTTTTCGTGAATGAAGGTTTATCCACATTTTTATAATATGCTTTTTCAAAGCTATCAACTAAAAACTCCTCACTCTCAATGAATTCTGTGGATAATTCTCTTTTAACAGTTCTCCACACTTGTTCAATTGGGTTGAGCTTAGCTGAATAAGATGGCAGATAAATTAATTTTATATTAAGATATTCGCATGCTTCTGTAATTAATAGTGCATGATGAGTTTTGTAATTATTTAATACGATAATCATTTGTTTTTCATTCTTTAAAAATGATTCAATTGATTTTAACAAGTTTGTGTAGATGATCTTTTTCATCTCTTCAAGTTTTTTAGTATTCATTTCTATTTTCTTTTTACTCATTTTTACTTTTTCAACATACTTTTTCAAATCTTTTATAATCTCTTTTTTAGTTGGTGAATTAGATATATTTTGAGTCGCTACTTCGTCCATTAAAAAAATTAAACAATCATGCAAGTTATATTTTTTTAGTTTTTTTTAATATTCTTTGAGCATTCTTTGGCATTTTAGAAGATTTAATATATGCTTTCTTGTATGTAAAAATCTATGATTATAACTTTTAAATAATATAAACTTATTTTAATTAATATAATTAATTTTAAATAAATATATTTTAATAATATTTAATTTTTAAAAAATTATTTATTAAGAAAAAATTATTTATTAAGAATTTTATCAAAGCTACTATAATATAAATATATTTTGATCAACATAAATAATTTTTAATAATATTTATTTTTAAAAAAGTAATTTATTAAAAACTTTATCAAAGTCTTATAGTATGAAACCTAAATTTTTTTAAAAATTATCAATTCTAATTTTTTTAAAATCAATTTAAATTATTATTTTTAAAAAGTAAACAAAATAAGCTATTTAATCATGAATTAACAAAATATATTAGATAATTTTAAGAATCAATATAAAGACTGTTTATATATTTAATTATCTATCATATCTTGTTTAATAATTATCCATCATATCTTCAAATTCTGAGAATATGCTATTGGTATCATTTGGTCCAGGCCCTGCTTCAGGGTGATATTGAACTGTTTTTAAAGATAATTCCTCATGAATAAGACCTTCTGGACTATTATCATTAAGATTAATCTGAGTCAATTTTAATGCAGTATCATTTAAAGAGTGAGCATCAACACTAAACCCATGATTTTGAGAGGTTATAAATACTTTATTTGATAATAAATCTTTAACTGGCTGATTAACTCCTCTATGACCAAATTTCATTTTATAAATCTTAGCACCAAATGCCTTAGCTATTAACTGCTGACCCATACAAATTCCAAAAATTGGAAGATGATTAGTGATTTTTTGAATATTATCAATTGTGTCACTCAATTTAGAAGGATTTCCAGGACCACATGAAATCATTAAACCATTTAAATCATGATCTAAAATAGTTTTATAATTTGTATTGTATGGAAAAAGAATAACACCAATGTCTCTCTTTAAAAAACTGTTAATTATATTTTTTTTTACACCACAATCAATAATTCCTACTTTTTTACTACCTTCTTCATTAAAAATCTTTATTTTTGATGTGGAAACTTGTGGTACCAACTCCATATCAACAATATTCACCTGATTTTTAGCTAAAGCTATCAATTCCTCATTTTCAATCTCTTCAGTAGCTATTCCACATTTCATGGTTCCTTTTTCTCTAATTTTAAGAGTTAAATCTCTTGTATCTATCCCACTAATTCCAGGAATTTTAAATTCTTTTAAAAATTCATCTAATGTTTTATTCGCCATGAAATTTGAAGGAACTTTACACACTTCTCTAACTATATATCCCTCGGCTTGAATTTTCTCAGACTGATACCATTCATCTGATACACCATAATTTCCAACAAGAGGATACGTTGACATTAATATTTGACCATTGAAAGACGGGTCTGTTAAACTTTCAACATAACCTGTCATCCCCGTTGAAAAAACAATTTCTCCAGTGGTTGCTGTTTCATAACCAAAAGATTCTCCTTCAATTATAGTCCCATCTTCCAAAGCAATTTTAGCTTCATTTTTCATTAAATCACCATTAAAGAAATTTAGATAATTAATTAATTTATTGGATTCGATAAAGTTCTTAATAAATAGTTTTTTTAAAACTAAATATTATTAAATATACTAATTTAAAATATACTAATTTAAAATAAATTATATTAATCAAAATAGATTTATATTATAGTGATGTAAAAAATGTTTTTAATTAATCATTATTTTTAAATATCATATTTTTAAGAATTTCAAATTAATATTAATCTAATTTTTTAAATAATAATTTTTATTCTTTT
>JAITPS010000089.1 GCA_031289325.1 Candidatus Methanovirga meridionalis | reverse complement strand
GTTTCATAACTGATGTTAAATGCAAAATAAAAGATATACCAAACGATAAAAGATAAATAAAAAGAAAATTATTCTATTCATTATAGAAAAGTTCTTAAATTTAAAACGATAAATTTTTTATTTTTATGAAAAACTAAATTAAAGAAATTAAAGAAATGAATAATAGAATATAAAGGAAAAAATTCATGAAATGTAAGGTCACAAAAATTTTATAAAGTAGAAAAAAGCAATACTAAAATTAGGTTTTTGGAAATCATCTACATATTATTTGAAAAAAATAAAAAAATTATAGTACAGTCATCATGGAGATAATAAAAATGGATAATGCTGAAAATATTGATGAAGAATTAAGAAAGCGAGAAATTAAGAGATTAATTAGTCCATTAAATTATCCTAAAGGGATTTCGGGGTTTTTTAGGTTGGGTATACCTACTGATATTGAAGGAAATCCTGTACCAAAGCGATCAAATGGAAGAATATTTAGTGCTGCTTTGGGTGTATCAAACCGATCAAGCAGAAAATATACTCTTGAACCAAAAATAGGAATTTTAACCGATGATGAAATACTTAAATATGCTGGAGAATCAAATGCTGCTTCAAGAATTAGATTAAAAAGAGGAATAGGTAGTTCTTCAGATAAAACAAATCTGTATGGCGACGATCTTTTCTGTATATGGATATTTATTGGTTTTATGGCATCATTGCTTGTAGGCATGCCTGTTGCAATACTGAATCCGATTCTTGGTGTATTCGTTCTTTTATTTACAATTGGAATTCCAACAATTTATACATTTTATATTTATCATTTAAAAAATTATATTGAAATTGAAAATGTAGAACAAACTAATCTTAAAATGAAGAAAAAAAAGATAGAGGAAGATAACTTAGAACATGAACCAATAAAAACTGATCTTTTTCAAAGTACATCATCATTTAAAACTTATGGAAAACAGATTAGTGAATTGAAAAATCTATATCAAGCCAAAGAAAAAATTGCTCTTGAACTAATTGAAAAACATTTTACTCCACCACAAATTACTTATGATAGATTTATAGGAGTAATAGATAATTGCAATCAAATTTTTTATAAACAAGCAGATTTAGTATTGAACATAATTAATGTAGCTACAAAACACACCCCTAAAATTGATGAAGAACTTGAAAAAAGATTATCTACATTAAAATCACTTATAGAAAAGGTGGATGATTTAACAATGGAATTAGTTATAAATTTGAACAATCATGGTAAAGATTATTATTTGGATGAATCAAAAGAGTTATTAGATGAAATGCAAATACTTATTGATTCTGTAAAAGAATATGATTATTAAAATTTTATATTTAAACTTTTAACTTTTTTAGCAAAAATATAAAAATTTTTCAGAATAATTTTAGGTAATGTATAGAATAATAATAAAAAGATTAAATATTTTAAAATAAATATTAATGAGTAAACATTTTAAGTGATAATCATGTTAGAAAATTTAGGTAAAAATCTTACAAACACCATGAAGAAATTAGCTGGAATGAGTGTTATTGATAAGAAAATTGTTAAAGAACTTGTAAAAGAAATTCAAAGGGCATTAATTCAGTCTGATGTTAATATAAAACTTGTTTTAGGATTAACAAAAAGTATTGAGAGTAGAGCTTTAGATGAAAAACCTCCAAAAGGAGTGACTGCAAGAGAGCATGTTATAAATATTGTATATGAAGAAATGGTTAATTTATTGGGTGAAAAAGCTCATGAATTAAATATTGTTGGTAAACAATTTAAAATAATGTTTTTAGGACTTCAAGGAAGTGGTAAGACTACAACAATTGGTAAATTAGCAAGATATCTTCAAAAGAAAGGATTTAATCCAGCAATTGTTTCTACAGATACATGGAGACCTGCGGCTTATGAACAATTAAGACAATTAACAGAAGACTTACATATATCATTATATGGTGATCCAGAAAATAAAGATGCTGTTGATTTAGCAAAAAAAGGACTTAAACAATTTAAAAACCAGAAAATTATTATTTTTGATACTGCAGGTCGGCATAAAGATGAAGTTGACTTACTCCAAGAAATGGAAGAACTTTCTTCTGTAATAAATCCTGATGAAGCTATTCTTGTTATTGATGGGACTTTAGGTCAACAAGCTGGTGAACAAGCAAAAGCATTTTCTAAAACAACGGATGTTGGTTCAATAATTGTAACAAAGTTAGATGGTTCTGCTAAAGGAGGAGGTGCTTTATCGGCTGTTGCTGAAATTGGTGCCCCTATAAAATTTATAGGAACTGGTGAAAGATTAGATGATTTCGAGATTTTTGATCCTGCAAGATTTATTTCACGACTTTTAGGAATGGGTGATATTAAATCCTTAATAGAAAAGGCAGAAGAAGTTATAGATGAGGACGTGGCTAATGAAACAATGAATAATATGTTAAGTGGAAAGTTCACATTAGCTGATATGAAAAATCATTTTGATATGATGGGTAAAATGGGTCCAATGAAACAACTTATGCAAATGATTCCAGGTCTTGGTGGTAAAATTCCAAAAGATGCTGGTGAAATGACTGAGGATAAACTCAAGAATTATAAAATTATTATGAGTTCTATGACTACCTATGAATTGGAAAATCCTAAAAAAATCAAACAATCACGGGTCACACGAATTGCAAGAGGTTCTGGAGTTAAAAATGAAGAGGTTAAAGAACTTTTAAAATATTATAACAACACTAAAAAAGCAATGAAAGGATTTGGTAAACGTGGTGGAATGAGTGGACCAATGAACAGAATTATGAGCCAGTTTAGATAAAATGAAAGAAGATTTAATTTTAAAAATAAAAAAACTTTTTGAACTTACAAATAACAATATTTGTAATCATTGTCTTGGAAGAAAATTTTCAGATATTCTCTCTCAAGAATGGGTGTTTAATGAATTAAAAAATATGGATCATTTTATTGACTTAACTAAAGTAGTGGATAGTGAAGTAAATAAACTAAGAGGAATAGCTATTAGAAATAAATTAGGTGATGAGAAATATTTAAATTATAACAGCTGTGAAATATGTGGGGATATATTTGAAAATATTGATAAAGAAGCTATTTTAAAAAAAATAGATGAAAAGGTTAAATTTTTATCCTTAGAATACAATAGTTTTTTAATAGGTAATAAAATTCCAAAGGAAGTTTTAGAAAAAGATTTAATGATTAATACTGAATTAGATATTGAATCTGAAAATATAAAAAAAGAAATTAATAGAGTTATTGGTGAAGAATGGGAATCATTAA
Source organism: Candidatus Methanovirga meridionalis (assembly GCA_031289325.1). Lineage (GTDB taxonomy): Archaea > Methanobacteriota > Methanobacteria > Methanobacteriales > Methanobacteriaceae > Methanovirga > Methanovirga meridionalis. The sequence continues at coordinate 1,417 of JAITPS010000089.1, read as the reverse complement.
CAAAGAGGGAAGTTAAATTTGAAAATCCTGATGTTGTCATTGTTGTTGATTTAAGAAAAATCTTTAAAGAAATGGAAAATAATAATTCTTTAAAAATAGAGAGTAATAGTTTTTTAAAGAATGATAATGAATTAATAAAAGTTAGAATACAAATTAATCCTTTATTTATAGAAGGAAGATATTTAAAATTAATTAGAGGAATACCACAAACTAAATGGCCATGTAGAAAATGTAGAGGAAGAGGATGTGAATCCTGCAACTTCACTGGAAAATTATATGATGAATCCATAGAAGAATTAATATACTACAATCTTAAAATAGCTACAAATAGCTTCAAATCAAAATTTCACGGGGCTGGAAGAGAAGATATTGATGTTAGAATGTTAGGTAATGGTAGACCATTTGTTATTGAAATTATAGAACCAAAAATTAGAAACATAGATTTGAATAAGTTGAATAAAGAAATTAATCAACACTGCAAAGGAAAAGCCAAATTTTTAGATTTAAATTTTTGTTCTAAGTCAAGAATAGCTGAATTAAAAGTATCATCTCCAGATACATTTAAAATATATTGTGCCACTATTAAATCCGAAGATAAAATTTCAGAAGAAGATTTAGAAAAATTACAAACTTTAAACATTATTAAACAAGAAACACCAAACAGAGTAATCCATAGAAGAGCTGATTTACTCAGAATAAAAGAAGTTAAGAATTTAAACACTTATTTCATCAATGATAACATATTTAAAATGAAAATAAAAACTGAAGGTGGTTTATACATAAAAGAATTAATTTCCGGAGATGAAAATAGAACAAAACCAAATGTTAGTAAAGTTCTCAACACTAAATGTGTCTGCAAAGAGTTAGATGTAATTGAAGTAGTAAAATAAAATGATTTAAACTTATATAGATTTTCAAATTATATAAATTTTCATAAAATAAAATAATATTTAAAATTTTCATCTTATTTATTATTTAATATTATGAATTTAATTAATCTTCTAAAATTTCTTAATAGCTAATATTATAGTAAATATTCAAATATTTAGGATAATTAACATATTATCAGCAATATAAATTAATATAAACAGTTAATTTTCATTCAAATATCAATATTTAATAAATAGCTTTATTTTTTTATTAAGAGATTCATTATTCTTTAGAGAGAGAGAGAGAGCTTGTGATTTCTTTTTAAATCTTTTCATTATTTTTTATTTGATTTTAGTTTGTTTAATTGATTTTTAGTTGATTATATTAAATCTAATAATTTTTATTTTTAAAAATAAAAACATAACCTTTATATACTAATAGAATTTAATATAAATTTGTAAGTTAAAATATTAATTTTTTTTTAACTTCATTTATTAAAAAAATTATTTATTAAAATTATTTATTAAAAAATTATTTATTAAAAAAT